>JAJAZE010000398.1 GCA_026785925.1 Pyrinomonadaceae bacterium | reverse complement strand
CTTTGCAACCGGCGCGTTAAGGCGAATTTGGTTCGGCGATAAATGCGCGGCAATCTGTTCGGGAATCGCCTGCATTCCGTTTTGCGGAATCACCACGTCGCCTTTGGCAAATTGATTGTATAAAAATTTGAAGAAACTCGAATTCGTTTTAAGTTCCTTTTCGAGAAACACGCCGCGAAAAAAAGGTCTGAAAAATCGGCTGATAATCGTGTCCGAATAGCCGTAATTTTTCAAAAAAGAAGCGGTTGATTCGTTCGATTTTTGATTTGAAACATCATCCGGTTCAGCCGAATTTCGCGTTTCCAGATTGAGTTGGAGAACTCGTACTTTGTCAAACAAACCGCCGACCGGAGCAAATAATGCCTGCGGTGCTGTCAAAAAATTCTTTAACGGATTCGGCATCACAAAAAAATCGCTGCCGTTTCTGATTCGCGCTCCCGAAGGTAGAGTTTTAAGCCGCAAGTCTTTGTAATTCAACAGTTTTTCGGCTTCGGGATAAGATGTCAAAAGCACTTGAAAACCTCTGTCCAACTTAAATCCTTCAACATTATCCGTTCTCACGCGCCCGCCAACGCCGTCCGACCCTTCCAAAACCAGAGCCTCAATGCCCTTGTCTTTTAAGTATTTTGCACAGGTCAGCCCAGCTATTCCCGCTCCAATTATTACTATCATATTCAAAAAATCTTACTATTCGGCAAAACTCCGGTTGCCGGTTACATTTTTGTTTTTGCCAGCCCGACATTTGTCGCTGCAATACTTTACCTCGTCCCAAACTTTTTCCCATTTTTTCCGCCACGCAAAAGGCTTTTGGCAGATGACGCAAATTTTATTCGGCAGATTTTGCTTTTTAACATTTTTCACGGCTGTTCAAATTTCGGAACTTCGCCCACCCGCGCATATCGAAAACGGACGGCTTTTCCGACTTCGTGATAGCCGTCGAGTCCTGAAATACAAACGTCCTCGACCGAGTTTAAATCGAGATTCCCGTTTTCGAGCAGCACATTTTCCGGCAAAACGAGATATTCGATTTCGCCGATTATTAAAATCGTGTTGTTAAGTTTGATCGGAATTTCTTCGACGAATTTCAGACCAATTTTGATTACGCTTTCCGCCACAAACGGCGCGGCGAAATTTTCCAGATATTCTTCCGTCAATTGACACGCTGCAAATTCCGAAACTTCGCGGTCGAATTTCGCTGAAGTATAATGCGCTTTTTCGATAAATGTCCGGTGAACGTGATTGATCGTGTAAACGCCGGTTTCCTTGATGTTTTCGTAAGTATGACGTTCAACTTCGGCAATCGGGCGCATTATAAAACCGAGCAGCGGCGGATTGGCTCCGAGATGCACTACCGAACTGAAAATCGCCAGATTCGTCTGTTTCGCTGCGGAAATCGTGCCGAGCAAATTAGCGGATTTGTAGCCGCTCACCGAATTAATCAGGTTCGCTCTTTTGCGCTGATTCAGTTCATTTATATCGCTTTTGGTGAAATGTGTCACAATTTATCTTTTCGCTTTAAGCAGTCTTTCGCATTTTTTCCAATAACCGAAGAACGACGGGAAATAACCTTTTATTTCCGGGAACATCCAATCTCTCGCGTTCTCGATGCCGTTGTAATGCGCGGCGGTCGGGTGTTCTTTAAAGTGTATTTCCGACAAATTATATTCAGTTTTTAGTTCGTCGAATTCGCCCGGATAGATGACGATGCCGCTGATGTTTCCGGCGAGTTTCAAAACGAAATCCATCGTTTTCGGCGACACCGGATATTTTTCAAAGTGCGACGGCTCAAGCAGTAAAACGCGATTCGCTTTGACATCAACCTTCCAAAACGGATCGAGATTGTAGAAATTATAAAGAATCGTCGGCAGTGAATTATCAATCTCAATCGCCGTTTTGGTCGGCAGATCGGTTTTCAGAATCGGGCTGCTCACGTCCTGCAAAACTTCCGGGATCGGCATATCCGGTAAATCGCCGTAATCAGCATCGAGAAAAGTTTTGCACTGTTTCGTGCCGCAGTATTTGTTGATGTTTTCCTGATTGACGAAGTATTTTTTATTGCTGAACGCGCCCGCCGCCCACTGCCAACTCAGCGCGTTGCTCGCCCAATCAGCATCAATTAAATGGTAATAAAGCCATTTCGCCGGAACGCGCCAATGACTTTTCGCCGTGTTGCAGGCAATCGAAGCGATATACATTCGCAGGTGATTGTGAATGTATCCGTGTTCTTGAAGTTGGTTTACGCCGTCGTCCACCGCTTCGATGCCGGTTTCGGCGTTGATTAAAGCGGTTGGCATCTGCGCGTTTTTAATGTCGGTTTGCGCCTGTTTCAAATCGTTGTCTATGGCGTTTCCCTTCGATTGCCAGACGTTTTGAAAATACTCGCGCCAGGCTAATTCCTGGATGAATTTTTCGAGCTGATAATGCTTATAACCCCGCTTTTGCACCGACTCCAGAACATATTTCGGCGAAATCACGCCGCGACTGATATACGGCGAAAGTCGTGTTACCGCACCATTCAAAAAATTACGCG
Source organism: Pyrinomonadaceae bacterium (assembly GCA_026785925.1). Lineage (GTDB taxonomy): Bacteria > Acidobacteriota > Blastocatellia > Pyrinomonadales > Pyrinomonadaceae. The sequence goes on along the minus strand of JAJAZE010000398.1, from coordinate 1,068 downwards.
AACGCGCGTATTCGACCGGATCGATTTTTTCGACTTGAGCGGAAATATCCGCCATTGACGTTTCAAACATATTATTTCTCAGGCTTCTATTTTAACATTTTCGGAGAATTCTTTCGGCACGATGCCCGCGAATTTTTTAAGGCGTGGTTAAGTGTCGCCTTGGAATTTAAGCCGCACGACAAGCCGGGAATCAGTTGATTTTTTTATTTGAAATAACGAAAGGGAATCGGCGCGGCGAAGATTGTGCCTTGCCGAATACAGATGAAAACGACGCTGTTGCACGAATTGAGCAAATCCGGTTTTGTATCTTTAACGAAGAAAAAGTTGATCGGCACAGATGTTCACGGCATCTCTTCCGCGCTCTCCACGCTTTCCGGCGGCAGCAAATCGGCGACTTTAATTTCGACTTCGGGAAAGGCGACGAGATTGAAAATCGCCGTTCGGTCGTGAGTTTGTTTGAACCGATAACCGTCGGCGGCAGGTTCGCGGTAATCTTCGATTTCGTCGGTGTTCAGATTAAACAAAAGATACTGCACGATTCCCGCCCGCGCATAATTGGATGCTTTGCGGCGGTCTTTGGCAAGTGTCGTGTCGGAAACTTCGACGACGAGCAGAACATCGGCGGCAGTCGGATGCGTTTCCAGATATTTCAACAGCGGCAGTTGCGCCAGCACCGCGTCGGGTTTGGGTTCGGAAAAATCGTCGAGAATAATCGGCTCTTGAAGGCGAACAATCGTTTGTTTCCGAAAGTTGTCGTAAAAGAATTCGCCGATTAAATAATTGACAATCGTGTGTTTGGTTTTTTTCGGATTCATTTCGATAATTACTCCATCCAGCAGTTCGACGCGATCATCTTCATCGAAAATGCCGATGTCAATCATCTTTTCATAATCTTCGACGCTAATTTTACGAATCGAAAAGCCGTCGCTCGTTTCGATTCGCGGACTGATTTTCGCCCCGATTTGCTGCACTACTGCCGACATAAATTATTAACCTCCGATAAAGCTCATCGAACGCGACGCGGGCGCAAATTCCGCGTCGTTGATCGTGTGCCGCGCTTCTTTTTTT
>JAJAZE010000397.1 GCA_026785925.1 Pyrinomonadaceae bacterium | reverse complement strand
TCGGCGCAGGGCGTGATTCCGATCACCAGCGGCACGTTTCAAAACGGCGAACTAACATTAAAAACAACCGCTCCCGTCGCGTTGACGCTCGTCGGGCAAATCAACGCCAACGCCATCAACGGCAATGTGACCGCGCCGCAGGGAACCACGACGTTCAGCGGCTCGAAAACGAATTAGTTAAGCAGGCAAGCAGAAGTTTTAGAGCATTTTGCTTTTCGTTTAGAGTCCACGCTTCAGCGTGTTTCCTTCGAGCGAAGCGCGGCGGAATGGCAAACTAAAGTTTGGACTCTAAACGGAAAGCAAAAACTGCCAAGCGAAATGCGGAAATAATAAAATTAAATATGAGAAGAGCAAAACAAATTATCAAATTATTCGGTATTGCTGCGGCACTTTTGCCTTTTGCCTGCTGCCTTTTGCCTTCCGCCGAGGCGCACCGTTTCCACACGACTTTGACGCGGATTGATTACAATGCCGAACAGAAAATCGTCGAGATTTCGGTTCAAATTTTTACGCACGACTTAATGCCTTTGCTCGAACAGCGAAGCGGCAAGCGCGTCGAACTCGAAAAAATGCCGGATGTTGACCGGATTATTCTCAAATATCTGAACGAGAATTTTGTTTTGACCGATAAAAAAGACCGAGCCAAAACGCTGAAATGGGTCGGTAAGGAACTCGACACCGATTCGGTTCGGGTTTATCTCGAAACGGATTTGACTGAAAATCCGGAAGGTTACAAATTGAAAAACACTTTGTTTTTCGAGAATTTTCCCGAACAATTAAATCTCGTCGTTTGCCGCTACGACGGAAAAAAAGCCGATTTGATGTTTAAAGTCGGCGATAAAATTAAGGAAATCGTCGAGAATAAACCGGCGACGGACAAACTTTAAAGTAAGACTGGAGCGCAAGCGTCCCGCTTGCAATGAGTGTCGCTTCGGCACGAATAAATGTTTCGCGTAGGTTCAACGGTTATAAGGTAGCGAAAGTTTTTTTCGCGCTTTTGCGCTCAATGCAAGCGAGACGCTTGCGCTCCAGTCAAATTATTAGGAGCGAAAAATGAAAATAGCCTTGAACGGCGCGACGACGATGCACGCCGATCTAACGACCGACATCAAAGCGGCGAGTGCCGCCGGTTACGAACTCATCGAAATCTGGGCGGCGAAACTGCGCGAATTTTTGAAAACAAATTCAATCGCCGATTTAAAAAATCTGCTTATCGAAAACAATCTCGAACCTTATTCGATAAATTCCATCGAACATATAACTTTCCGCAACGCTGCCGATTACGAAAAAATCAAAGCGGAATGCGAAGAGTTTTCGCGCATCGCGGCTGAAATAAATTGCCCGTATGTCGTGGTCGTGCCGGGCAAGCTGCCGGAAAACGCGACCGAAACACAAATCATTGACGAGTCGGTGAAAGTCTTGAACGAACTCGCCGACATCGCCGGTAAACATCGAGTCGGCTTGGCTTTTGAATTTCTCGGACAATCTGACTGTTCGGTGCAGACGCTCGATTTGGACAAAAAAATTATCGAAAAAGTAAATCGTGAAAACGTCGGTTTAGTGATTGATACGTTTCATTTCTACGCCGGAAATTCGACTTTAGAAGCGATTGAAACGCTCGACCCGCAGAAACTTTTCATCTTTCACATCAACGACGCGGAAGATTTGCCGAAAGCGGATTTAACCGACGCGCACCGACTTTATCCGGGCGAGGGAATTTTGCCGATCAAAGAAATCAAATCGAGCTTGGACAAAATCGGCTACGACCGGATGGTTTCAATCGAGATATTCCGCCCCGAATACTGGAACGCCAATCCGTTTGAAGTGGCGCGAAAAGCGAAGGAAGCGACGGAGAAAATTCTAGGTCTAACGCCGAAAAAAGCGGTTGCGTCAGAATAATTCAAACAGGATAGACAGGATGAACAGGATAAAATTAAAATCCTGCATATCCTGTCTATCCTGTTAAATTTTTCGCGGCAAAGTAAATTATGGATAAAATCAAAATCGGCATCATCGGCACAGGCTACATCGGCAGCGTCCACGCCCGAATTTTCTCGCGTGACGAACGGTGTGAAGTCGCCGCGCTTTACGATGTCAAACCTGAACGCGCCGAGAAAACGGCAAAATTGGTCGGTGGAACGGTTTGCCAATCGCGTGAAGAATTATTTGACATCGCCGATGCCGTTCTGGTCTGCACACCGAATAAAACGCACACGGAAATCGCCGCGTCAGCCGTCGCCGCCGGAAAACACGTTTTTTGCGAAAAGCCATTTTCAATCGGTTTGCCGGACGCGAAGAAATTGCTGGACATCGCCGACAAAAGCAACAAAGTTTTTCAGGTCGGACACAATCGCCGTTACGCGCCGGTTTATACGAAATTGAAGGAATTTTTGAGCGCGGACAAAGCGCATTCGGCGCATATCAAAATGAATCGCGGCGAATTGAAGAATCCGGTTTGGACGGGCGACCCGAATGTTACCGGCGGATTTTTATACGAAACGACGATTCATCTTTTCGATATGCTGCGTTTTCAATTCGGCGAAATCGCGGAACTCTCCGCATATGGTTCACAGCACGAATATCCTGAACTCGACGAATTTTCAATTATCTTTAAATTTAAAAATGGATTTCACTGCACCTTCGCATCGTCGTCGGATGCGAGTTGGATTTTCCCGTTTGAGCGCGTCGAAGTTTTCTGTCATCACCGCACACTTCTGACGCAGGAAATGGAGCATTTGATTGATTCAAACGGTTTGGACGCGAACTTTGAAACCTTCTCGTTCGGGATGACCGAAAAGGAGGAGCGTTGGGGTTATGTGCAGGAAGACAAAGCGTTTCTTGACGCGATAATTAACGAAACCGCGCCGCCTGTGACCGCGCTCGACGGCTATAAATCGGTCGAGTTGGTGGAAAAGGTTTATGAGGCGATTAAAAGCGGCGCGAAGATAAGTTTTTAATAACGAAGATTTGAGAACTTTTTCAGACGTGCCGCGTTATGGAAAGGTGAATTTAGACACTGATTTTGAGGCGGTAATTTTATGATTCAATGCACCAATTGCGGACAAGTCAATACGGAAACCAGCCACTTTTGCCGCTTCTGCGGAACGAAGTTTTTGCAAACTCAATCTTCCGAAGCGCAGGGTTTTGAATACTCGCCGCCGCGTCCTTACTCTTGGAAAACCGACGAGTTTCAAATTGCGGAGAATAAGCAACCACGTCCACAGCCGCTGAATCGCGTTCAGCCGCTGCCCAATCCGGTGGCGACCAGCCAAACTTTTCAACCGCCGCAGCCGCTCGTCTACCAGCCGCCGCAAAATTTCGCGCACAATTACCGCTGCCCGCGCTGCGCCAACCAAATAATGCCGCAAATCGTCAAAAGAATCTCGACCGCCGGTTGGATAGTTTTCGCCCTTTTGATGGTGATGTTTTTTCCGCTTTTCTGGATCGGACTGTTGATTAAAGAAGAAGTGCGAATTTGTCCGGTTTGCAATTTCAAATTAGGTTAAAATTGATAAGTTTATTTGTAGTAATAGCCGCGCGGATGTTCGATTTCGACTTCAGGATTAGTGCTGAGAACTTTTAACTTGTGATAGCCTTTTTTCATATGAGTTGAAAGGTAAGTGAGCGCAAATTGACGATTCAAGGCTCTATTTAAATCCGTAAAAAAAGGTTCAAACGAAATCGGCGCAATCGAGCCTTGAAAAAAAGCGCGTCCGCCGGTTTCATCCGAAAGCCGTGCGAGCGAACCTTGCCCGTTCAAAACCAGCAAAGAACTTCCGCTGCCGGTCAAACTCGCCGGCGAATAAAACGAATAAACCGCGACGCTTTTGCGCTGCGCTTTCAAAATTGCGCGGTCGAGGTCGAGACTCTGCGACGGCGTGGAACTTTCGATGCCGCGCGAAGCATCCAAGCCGTCGGAAACTAAAAGAATGGCGCGTCTGCCGTTCGGTAAGGCATCAAAGCGATTGAGTGCTTCTTCGATTTGCTGGTAAGGACTGCCCGGAGCCGCCGTCGGATTGCCGGTGATAATTCGCAAAGATTTCGCGGCTTTCTCCAAATCTTCGGTAAATTTCTGTCTGACTTGAATCGTTCCGGTTCGCAGATAAGCGACCATCACACGCGAGCCTTGGGGAAGATTCCGTATAAATTTTCTGATTTCGCCGAGCTTCAGATTAGCTTCGGAAGAAAGGTCATCCTGAATCAAAATAGCGAGCGCAAGCGGCGTGTTGCTGACGCTGCGGATGGATAAAATCACCTGATCGTCGTTGTCTTCCTTGACCTGCAAATCTCCGACCTGCACGAATTCTTCCGGGCGATTTTCCTTTTGTTCTTTTTTGGTAAAAATCGAGATCGGAATCGTCACGGTGCGAACTCTGTCGTTCAGCCTCTTTTTATCAATTTTCTGCCCGAAACCGCTGCCTGCCGCAATCGAACCCAATGAGAAACAAACTAATAAAAAAGCGAAAATTTTTTTTAACATACGCTGTTTTTCAAGATTGCGATAAAATAGACTATCGCCAATAATATACATTTTTTAGTCGGAACTGAAACTTTATGATGCGGCGTGTTTGAATAAAGTTTATAGAGTTTGTAGAGTTAAGCCGTAAAGATGAACCAATTACAGCCCCGATACGAGATAACACGCAGGGATTTGGCGAAGGACAAAGTTTTAAAATACGGCGCGTGGTCTGCGCCGCTGCTTTTGTCCGCCGTTCCCGCCGTGACCTTATTTGTTTTATCATTATTTGCTTCGGGCGCGACGACGGCGATGTTTGTTTTTCTCAGCTTGATTTCTTTATTCATCGGCTTAATCTTCGGGTTAATGATTACGGGCGGCATTTTCTATTATCGCTCGCGCTGGCTGGCGGAAGTCCGCGAACGGCTGGCGGTTGACGGCATCAAAGCGAGCGAAGTCGAATGGTTCAAAACAGAATTAAAAACGGCTGAAAAACAATCGCTCAAGGAAATCGAAAAGAAAGATTTGCTGCTCGCCGACGCATTCCGCGATACTTTGGCGGCGCGTTTGACGGCGACACGCATTTTAAAGTCAACCAAATTGGAGCTTTTGCTGGTTCAAAGGCGGCAGAACAAACTGAAATATCTGAAATCGGAGAATTCGACGAATTTGCAGGCTGACTTGAAAGTTGATTTGGAAAAGCTGTCCAAAATAAAATCAGAAGCCGAAGAAATGAATATCGAAGCCGAAACACGTCTGCAAATGATCGAAGCGGCGGCACGACGCGGCGGCACGGTTGCCGACAACGAACTCGCTTTGAAAAAACTTTCCGCGCGCACCGCCGAATTGCCGCTCGCGCTCGAATCGGCGAAAATGGAAGAAGAATACCGAAAGGAGTTTGAAAAGGAATTGGAAAATAGGGAAGTTAAATAAGGCAAAAGGCAAAAGTAAAAACTTATAACTGTTGCAGCGTGAGCGACTTTTAATGTTTGAATATCTTTGCCCGCCTGTTTTAACATAATAAATTTCCGAATCGCAAATTCTTTGACAGTCTATTTGTTGAGCCGATGAACGATCTGATTAACCCGCATAAAACTCAAATTTCACTCGAAAAAAAACCGGAAATCGCGTTTTTACCGACCGGCGAAGAACTTGCCGTATTGAGTCTCACGGAAAAAATCGGCTTTCATTTAGCCGATAAAATGAATCGCGGAACGTGGAAGCGTTTCTGGAGTTTCTGCCAGCGGCACATTGGTTCGCTGTGGATTTATTTGGCGACTTATAATTTGATGAACGTCTACGGCTTGGAACATTTTGAGCGGACAAATGTTGACAAACCCGTTCTGCTGGTCGCCAATCACCGCTCGTTTTTCGATATGTATACGGTTTCGTCCGTGCTTTTTCGCCGCACGACGCGACCGATGAAATTATTTTTTCCGGTTCGCGCCAAATTTTTCTACGATTCGCCGCTCGGCTGGTTCGTCAACTTAGTGATGGGCTGGTTTTCGATGTTCCCGCCGTTTTTTCGTGAGGGACGCGATGAAAAAAAACGCGAATTCGACAAATTTTCACTGCGGAGACTGACCGACATTTGCAAGCGCGGCACGGCGCACGTCGTCGGGTTTCACCCGGAAGGCAAACGCAACTTGTCCGGCGGAACTTACGATTTTTTGCCCGCGCAAACCGGTGTCGGGAAAATAATTATGGCGGCGCGTCCGCAAGTCGTGCCGGTGTTTATCGCCGGTTTGGGCAACGATTTGCCGAAACAGATTTTGGGAAACTGGCGCGGCGGCGAAAAAGTCCGCATCCATTTCGGCGAGGCGATTGATTTGTCGGAATTTTACGAAAAACGCGACGCGCTGCGAACGCATAAAGAGATTGCAGATTTCCTAATGTTGAAAATCGGCGATTTGGCAGCGAACGATAAAGAGAGATTCGGAAAATGAATTTCCATCTCTAATCCAAACTGCCGGAAAATTTACAATGCTCATCAAGAGTAAAAATCTTTTATTATTTCAGTGCATTTTCTCTGCGTTCTCTGCGTCTCTGCGTGAAAAAATTGCTAAAAAGAACCAAAAATTTCACACAGAGACGCGGAGAACGCAGAGTTTTTCTATTCTTGATTCGCATTTACAATAATAAAAAGTCAGACAAGGGGAAAGATCAATCAAGGTGCAGCAAACTTCAGAATTACAAGCGGGAAAACTTATCAAACCGATTTTAGAAATGTCCGTGCGGCGACGCTGGGCGGTGACGCTGGGCGTGATGACGGGAATGTTTATCGCCGCGCTCGAAGCGACGGTCGTCGGCACGGCGATGCCGACCGTCATCGCTTCGCTCGGCGGAATCAATCATTATAGCTGGGTTTTCTCGGCTTATCTGGTGACTTCGACCGTCACGGTTCCGGTGTGGGGAAAACTCTCTGATTTATACGGGCGCAGACTGCTTTATCAAATCGGCATCGGCGTTTTTCTGCTCGGCACTCTGCTTTCAGGTTTTTCCGGTTCGATGACGCAGTTGATAGTTTTTCGCGCGATTCAGGGACTCGGCGCGGGCGCACTCGTGCCGCTCGGAATGACGATTATCGGCGATGTTTTTACTTTGGAAGAACGCGCCAAAATGCAGGCTTATTTCAGCGGCGTGTGGGGACTTTCGAGCGTCATCGGTCCGATTATCGGCGGATTTATCACCGATCAGATTTCGTGGCGTTGGGTTTTCTGGATCAATTTGCCGGTCGGGGTCGCTGCCGCTTTAATTATCGGATTATCCCTGAAGGAACCGAAACAAGATAAAAAACCGACGATTGATTATGCCGGAGCCGCGTTGTTGATGATCGCTATCAGCCTTCTAATGCTGGCGATGGTCGAAGGCGGTGCGTCTTTGGCGACACTTTTTTCGGCGGAGAATATCTTAATTTTAACGGCGGCGATAATTTTACTCGCGCTGTTCGGCTGGGTCGAGAAACGTGCCGCCGACCCGATTATTCCGTTCGATCTTTTCCGCAATCGAACCGTTTCCGTCTCGGTCGCCGCTGGATTTTTAGCGGGCGTGGCGATGTTCGGCGCGATTTCGTTTATTCCGCTTTTCGCCCAGGGCGCACTCGGCGCGACGGCGACCGAAGCCGGTTCACTGCTCACGCCGCTGATGCTCAGTTGGGTCACGATGTCGGTGGTCGGCGGGCGAATTTTATTGAAAGTCGGCTATCGCAAAATTTCCATCGTCGGGTTTGTTATCTTAACAATCGGATTCGTTTTGCTGGCTTTGTTCGAGCGCGAAACGCCGCGTTTCTGGCTTTACGTTGATCTGGTTTTGATCGGCGCGGGTTTGGGTTTGACGATGCTGACGCTGCTGATCGCCGTTCAGCAAGCGGTCGAGCGTACGAAACTCGGCGTGGCGACTTCGCTCAATCAATTTTCTCGTGCCATCGGCGGCGCGTTCGGCGTGGCGATTATGGGCGCGTTTTTAACTGCCGGTTTAGCGACGCAATTGAATAATGCAGCTTCCGGCGGGAAAACCAATTTGACCGTCGAGCAAGCCGCCGCCTTCGCCGCTAATCCGAATGCGCTGATTGATCCGCAGGCGAAATCGGCAATCGCGCCCGAAATTCTCGAAATTTTGCAGCAGGCGATGGCGACGGCGATTCACCGCGTCTTCTGGATCGGTGCGATACTGTCCGCGCTGGCTTTGCTGACGGCGTTTTTTTTGCCGAAACAATTCCACGATTCGACGGTTCATCGAACCGACGGCAATGCCGGCGAAAAAATGTTGATGGCGGAGCAGACAACTATCAACGCTCGCAATCAGCCGGATTCAAATGCTGACTGATATTACTTTTTGATAATTCGCTCCGGTAAATTAAATGTCTTGCAGACGTTTTTGAAATAAGCAGGTAAGCCAAAGTTCTAAGGTATAATGCTGGAATGAAAGTGCCGACTAAATTTGTCAAAACTTTGTCTGAGGAAGAATTTACCGGACTTATTGAGAATCATCAAAGAGCCGAGACCTTCCGGGTTCGCAATCGTTCACACGCGATTTTACTTTCTTTTGAGAAATTTCCTGTCGCGGAAATTGCTAAGATTTGCCTCGGTTGACCGCGATACCATCAGTGCTTGGATTGCGAACTGGAATCAATACGGAGGCAAAGGTTTAGAAGATGATGAAAGGGCGGGTCGTCCGCCGATTTTAACTCCTGAAGAACAAGCAAAAGCAATTCAGACAGCGATGAAAAATCCGAAGTTTCCGCACCGCCAATTGAGCGAGATAAGTCAGGAAATCGGGAAGGAAATCAGTAAATTCACGCTCAAAGACTTGATTAAAAAAAAGATTTTATTTGGAAAAGAATCAAGTTAGGATTGTGGAAGAAGACCGATGAAAACGAGAAGGAGTTTGCCAAACAAGACCTGGCGCAATTGACCGGAAGAGCCGAACGAGGCTTGCTGGATTTGGTTTATTTGGGAAAGTTATCTAATGTCTTTCGATGAAAAAGGCTTTCTTGTTTTACAACTTAGAAAGCCTTTTTAGTTTATTCCGATTGTTCATTCAGTTTTTCAAGTTTAATCCTGAATTTTAGCCTGGTCTCGTTTTTGGGAGTAGCTCAATATAAACGTCAGCATCGGTTTTGAGTCGCTTATTTTACCAACATAAAAGTTTTTTTTGGATTTACAAAATTTTTGTGAAATGTCTTGAGGAAAATTGCCACTTGTAGATGAAAACACATTCAGAGATTAAAAACACAAACTTTAGAAGGAGAAAGATGATGAAAAAACTAACGACTATTATTTTTGCGGCACTCGCAATTTGCTTTGGACTTACAACGGAAACTTTTGCCCAATATGTTACCGCCGAGTTTATGACTTACGGCGCGGACGGCACGACGCTCAATAAGGTAAGAATGGATCAGCCGGGCGTTCCGTATTCAAACGGCGTTGATGGCGTTTCGGCTCAATTTTTTACCGGCGGCTCGCGCGACTTAGTTATCCGTCTAGACGGCTCCAGGACTAGAACCGCGGTTTTTGACTTTACCGAAGTTTCCTCTTACATAAACGCACCAGCCTGGATTTATAGTAATCCGCTTCAATCTTTCAAACCGCAAATGAATGTTCTTCAGGCTTATTACGCGAAAGAAAACTGCCAGCCCGATCTCAATGGCGTTTATAACTGCAATTTTATTACGAGAACAAACGCCGGATATTTGTATGCCGGCGGCGATAGAGCGACTTATGCTCTGCTCTGGAATCCTGAAACTACAAATCCACGCCCTGTAAATTCTCCCGAAAAAACATCGTTCGTCAAAGTCAACTACCAGAAAGACTCGCTTGGCAGGGACGTTTTCACCATTACGCCGCTGCCGAACTGCGCGACGCGGGAAAATAATTTCACCTGCGCTGCAGACATTCCGCAACGAGTTATTGCCGGTCTGGAAAAAACCAGCGGCAGAACTGTCAGCAGTGCCGGGCAATATGTAATGCCTTTTACTCTGGTAGTTCGCCCGAAATAAATAAAAGCTCATTGTCAAAAAAATCATTAAGGCGCGGCTCAAATTTTGATGGATTTGATGCCCGTCTTAATGCTATTTTAACAGTGATTTATAACGTCATTAATCATTAAAAAATATAACTCGAGTAAACTGCATTTCCGCTTCAAAGCCTCTGCGCGTTGATTAAATTAAAATCATTTGATTTTTTAATTTCTGGAGTTAGCTATGAAAAAGATTTTTCCCGTTTTCTATTCACGTTCGCTTAACTTAACAGTTTTGTGCGGCGGCATGATTTTAATTGCCCTCTTTCAGCTATCCGCGTCAAAAATTGAAGCAAGTCCGAACGAGGCAACATTTGACAGCCGAAATTTGAAAATTCCGGCTGACGAGCAGGACTTACGCGAGCTTAAGCCCGGTGAAACGATTGAACGGCAAGCCGCGGCAAGCGAGATTCACGGCTACCAGATAACTTTGGAAGCCGGAACCTCCGTCGAAATAACGTTTGGGAAACGAAACATTTCCGTCCAATTAGCGGCGTTAATCCCTGACAATAAAGATTACTCTGTTCCGGGCAAGCAAGTCCCCGCCGGAAAGGAATTGGCTCGCGTCAGTGCCGGTTCGGGCGAAGGGCTGGTTGAACCGATGGTGATAGTCGCCGAGAAAACCGGGAATTACATTATAAAAGCTCGTTTTCTGACTTCAGGAACTTATTCGATGAGCTGCGGTATGCCGCGCGCCGCTTCCGAAACGGATAGGAGATACGCCGCCGCCGGAAAACTTTTTGCGGAAATCAGGCAGTCAATCGAATCGGGCGAACCGCTCTGGAAAATGCGCGATAAGTTTGAGGAGAGAGCGGCGATTTATCGAAGTTTGAATGATAAGAAAAGCCTCGCCTTGAGTCTTAATGACGTTGGGCGGAGTTTTGATGAAAATGCCGAATTTGGAAAAGCTGTCAAATATTACAAGGAGGCTTTGGAATTATTCCGCGCACTTAAAAGCAATGCTGACATAATTTATAATTTACGGTCAATTGGTAATGTTTCATCCCAAATACGTGATTATCAAGTTGCTATCGACAGCCACAGCGAACGCTTATCTCTTAGCCGTTTGATAGCAGACAAAAATGAAGAAGCCGGCGCTTTACATATGTTAGGCGTTATCAACCATCTTCTCGCCGATGAACAAAAGGCGCGTGAGTTTTATGAGCAGTCAATATTGGTTCAAAAATCAATTTCTCCTCCAAATATAAATTCATTAAGGGGAGAAGCGGTTACCTTGACCAACATCGGCAATCTTTACAGAGGTGTCAGCTATGGTGAGATAGTTATTGATTTTTTTAGCCCGCGAACGGCTGATGACCGGCAAAAGGCGATTGGATATTACCGGCAGGCGATTGAAATTTGGAAACAAGTTACAAAATTGAATCCGAAAGCCAACACCCTTGAAACATTTAATATTCAGCAAATCGGAAACGCTTACAAGGAATTGGGAAACTATCCCGAAGCCCTCAAATACTTAAATCAATCGCTTGAACTTTATAAAACCAGTAATCGGAAGGCAGGGCAAACAAATGTTCTCATAAGTATCGGAAATCTCTACACCCTTAAAGGCGAATATCAAAAAAGTTTTGAATACTTTGAGCAGGCTTTAGAGTTGTTAAGAGCGGGAGCTTATAATGTTAATCAAGTCGAGTATTTAACCAGTATCGCCAGAGATTATTATCGCGCCGGTGAAACTCAAAAAGCACTTGATATTTATAATGAAGCTCTCACGCTCAGCCGCGCCAGAGGGCAATATGAAGTTTCGGGGGCATCGCTGTTTGAAATAGCGCGGATTGAGCGCGACTTGGGAAACTTTGCTAATGCCCGAAACAGAATCGAGGAAGCGATTCAAATTGTTGAATCCCTGCGGGCAAACATAGCGTCTCAAGACGTTCGCGCAACTTATTTCGGTACTGTCAAAAGGTATTACGATTTTTATATTGATTTGCAAATGCAGGCTCGCAAATCTCAGCCGGATAAAGGCTTTGACGCGCTCGCGCTCGAAACGAGCGAGAAATCAAGGTCGCGCAGTCTGCTTGATTTATTAACCCAATCAAAGATAGACATCAAACAGGGCGTTGATTCGACACTGCTCGAACGCGAAAAAACCGCGCGGGAACGGCTCACTGACAAAGCGTATCAGCAAAGCCGTCTGCTGCTTGCCAAGCATACTAAAGAAGAAGCCGAAAAGATTAATCAGGAAGTTACGACGCTGACGGACGAATATCAGGCGATTCAGACCGAAATTAGAAATAAAAGTCCGCGTTACGCCGCGCTGACCCAGCCGAAACCGCTCAATGCCGCGCAGATTCAACAGCTTCTTGATTCCGGCACAATTCTTCTCGAATATTCATTGGGAGAAAAGAAAAGTTATCTGTGGGCGGTTACGCCGGATTCGATTGCGAGTTTTGATTTGCCCGGACGCGAAGAAATTGAAACGCAGGCGCGAAAAGTTTATGAGCTTTTAACGGCTCGCAACCAGACTCCGGCGGGCGAAACAGACGAACAAAGACGAATTCGCGTCAAAGCGGCGGAAAACGAATATCCTGTAACCGCCGCGCGTTTAAGCCGGATGCTGCTTGGTCCCGCCGTCTCGCAGATTGGAAACAAAAGATTGCTAATCGTCGCGGACGGAGCCTTAAATTACATTCCTTTTTCCGCTCTGCCCGCGCCCCAAAAGGAAGAGTCAATTGACGCGCCGCCGCTCGGCGCGAATCACGAAATTGTAACTCTGCCTTCCGCCTCGACGCTCGCCCGTCTGCGCGAGGAAATTTCCAACCGGAAACCCGCTCCGAAAATGCTGGCTGTTTTTGCCGACCCGGTTTTTAATCAAAATGACGCTCGCTCCAATTCCAGAATTGCCGGTCAAACAAAAGTAAATACTAAACGAAGCGGCGAAACTTCGCAGTCAAATAATAAAACAAAAAATCCGTTTCTCAGCCGCGATTTTGAACGAGCCGTTTCAGATGTCGGACTAGCCGCCAACGAATCCGCCGCGATTCCCAGACTGCCTTTTTCGAGACGCGAAGCCGATGCGATTTTCAAGGTTTCGCCGAAAAATTTGAGTTTAAAGCAAGTGGATTTTAAGGCGAACAAGACGCAAATTTTCAACTCCGACCTCGAACAATACCGGATGCTGCATTTCGCCACGCACGGTTTGCTCAACAGCCAGCATCC
>JAJAZE010000396.1 GCA_026785925.1 Pyrinomonadaceae bacterium | reverse complement strand
TTCGGTGACGATTTTCAAATCTTCCTTCGTAATCTTTAAATCGTCGCGCCGCTGGACGAGCATTCCGCCGGAAATCGTTCGATATTCGAGCGCGTTTTCATTCGCGGTTTTCCGAACCTTCAAAACGCGCAGATTTTTCTTTTGCCGAAAAATTTCCAACGCTTCCGCATCGAATTCTGGCGCGATGACGACTTCGGTAAAAATTTCGTTGACTGATGCGGCGACTTGCGCGTCAATTTTGTTATTAAAGGCGACGATGCCGCCGAAAGCCGAAATCGGGTCGGTCGCCAGCGCACGGCGATACGCTTCTTCATTGTTCGCGCCGACACCGACACCCGACGGATTGGTATGCTTGATAATCGCGCAGGCAAGCTCGTCGAAATCGGAAATGAGTCGCCACGCGGCTTCCACGTCGAGATAATTATTAAACGACATTTCCCTGCCGTGAAGCTGTTCGGCGCGGGCGATGCCGCCGCTTTCCGAAGTTTCGTAAAGCGCGGCGGGCTGATGCGGATTTTCGCCGTAACGAAGGTCGGCGACTTTGGCGAGTTCGACCGAAACATAATCCGGCAGTTCCGATTCGCCTGCCGATTCTTCCGCCTCGGTTTCGATAAACGATAAATCGCCGAGCGGATTAAAAGGTTCGAGAAAATCCAAATCTTCGACCGAAAGCTGTCCGGCAAGATAACTCGAAATCGCCAAATCGTAGCTTGCCGTCCGCGTGAAAGCCAAAGTTGCCAGGCGTTGACGAGTTTCCAGCGAAAGTGCGCCGTCGTTTTCCCGCATCTCGTTCAAAACATTTTCGTAAAGCCGCGCGTCGGTGAGGACAGCGACATCGCGCCAGTTTTTCGACGCGGAACGAAGCATCGCCGGACCGCCGATGTCAATTTGCTCGACGGCTTCCGCCAGCGAAACATCGTCGTTTTGAACGGTTTTCTCGAACGGATAAAGATTAACGACGACTAAATCTATCGGCTCGATGGAGTGAGTTTTCATCGCCGCGAGATGTTCGGCATTGTCCCGCAAACCGAGCAGTGCGCCGTGAATTTTCGGATGCAGAGTTTTCACGCGCCCGTCCATCATCTCTGGAAAATCCGTTACTTCGGAAACTTCCGTGACCTCAATTCCGCTTTCGCGCAAAGTTTTCGCCGTGCCGCCGGTTGAAATAATTTTCACGCCGAATTTGGTCAGTTCTTTGGCAAATCGGGCGATGCCGGTTTTGTCGGAAACGCTGATTAGTGCGCGTCTGACTTTTTTTAATTCGTTCATAAAAAATAAAACAGCGGTCAGATTTTGACCGCTGAATTTATTAAAATTTTGTGCCGATAGAAAGCGAAGAAACAAAACCGCCGCCAAAAATAATAGCTCGCCAAAATTTTCGCCGCGCCGTCAGCTTAGAAAAAAAAGCGTCCGAGAAACAAAAGGCTCAACAAAAATGCTAACGTATAAATAATTATTTTGATAAGACTCATAAAATTTTCCCGCATCCGAACAGAGTCTGCAAAAGCTGAAAACGAAGTTTTATTTTAGTTCCGTGATAGTTTCGATGTCAATTATCAACAAAAGGTTTTCGGCGGCGGTTTTGATTTTCGCCGAACTTTTAATCGTCACGTTCGCGGCTTCGGCGCAGAAAATCGAAGCGACGATTAAAATCACGCCGCCGGATTTAATCAGCGTCGAAGGAAAATTTATCAACGGAAACCCGAAGCGATCAAACGTCAACTGGTCTTTCCTGAATTCGATTGGCGGAGCGGAAAATCTCGCTGCGCGTGTTTCGGATTTTAGTTTGACGGATCGAGAAAATCGCGCCGTCGCCGTCAGAAAAATGGCGGACGGCGAATATCTGGCGGACGCGCCCGCCGATGTTTTTCGCTATCGTATCACTTTAAAAAATCCGGCAAACATTGCAGCTTTAGCGCACGTTTCCGCACTTTTCGATGAACGAGGACTTTTGATGCTTGACGATTTGCT
>JAJAZE010000395.1 GCA_026785925.1 Pyrinomonadaceae bacterium | reverse complement strand
TCCCGGTCTGGGTAAATCGCCGGTCGTGCCGAACGAGATGCCGGTAAAACCCTTGGTTGATTGCTGGAGATACCAGATGCCGTCACGAAAGACGGCGACATCGGACCGACCGTCGCCGTCGTAATCGGCGGGCGCGATTTTGTCGGTTCCCAAACCGAAGGCAACGCCGTTCGATTGATTGTTCGCCGAGTTCAAATAAAACCACGCGCCGGTTGAAGGACGAAACACGCCGACATCAGTTTTGCCGTCGTTGGTGAAATCGGAATAGTTGCCGTTTTTGAACACCGTGTTCTGCTGCGAGACGACGGCGCGGGTGGAGACCGAAGTGGCGAGAACCGCTCCAATCAGGTTGATCCTGCCGTTCGGACGCACAATAATTTGGTTGACATACAATTGCTGATTTGAAAAGCCGCTGTAAACCACAATGTTCTGCGGAAGCAGTGCGCCGCGAAACGGAGAAAAGCCTGTCGCATCAACATTGCCGAACGATTGGTCAGCCGAGCCATCCGGATTGGAACGAATCACGCGATTCAGCGCGTCAATTGCGAGGATTTTTCCGTCCGGCTGAATCGCTTTGACGCGGAACTCTGTTCCGAGATTGCCGCAGTCGAAACCGCCGCAGCCGTTGAACTGCTTGATACCGAAAGTGGTGTCGAGAGATAAATCGCTCAAATTCAAGCGAATAAGGCTGGTCGTTTGAGTATTGGCGGTAGGACGTAAATCCTTGTAAGTCCCGGAAACGAGGACTTTGCTTCCGTCTTTCGTGATGAGAGCCGCGCCCGCGATTTCAGTTCTACTTTGAATATGTTCTGTAATGTTGTCCAGATAGCGTGTGGTTTCAAGCTGCCCGTTTGCCGTCCAGCGCGTGACGACAAACCGGCGTCCGTGAAAAATGTCGTCACAGTTTGAGGAAAGATTTACCGTCCCGTCGCTGCCGACGGCGATGATGCGTCCGTCCGGCTGAACCGTCACGCCGTGGAAACGCCGCCGCGTAGTGCATGAGAAGGGCTGCGCCGGATTCGAGAAGTAATGAATTGCGCCGTTGTTGCCAAATGTCGTATCAAGCGCGCCCTGCGACGTGTAGCGCAGGAGAAATCCGCTGTGTATTTGATTACTCGTGTTTGGCTGAAGGCGCGTGCGCGTCGTTCCGGCGACGAGAATTTTGCCGTCGGGTTGGATGATCACATCGAGATTGTCTGTCAGTGCCGGATAGCGTAACATCTGCTGGTTGCCGACGGGTGTCCAGACCATTCCCGGTTGTTCTCTGTAAGTGAGGGTAATGGTCGGGTTGTCCAGCGGAGCAAACGGAAAATCTCCCGCCGTTCCGAAAGTGGTGTCGAGCATGCCGTTCGGATTAAACCGCATCATACAAACGCCTTTGCCGCGAACCTGACCTGAACCGCCGCCCGTGTTTCCAACGCCGGACATATCGCAGACACCGACGACGAGAATTTTATTGTCGGGCAGGACTTTTAATTTCGCCATAAATTCACTCCGCGATGATACTGTGGTTGCCGGAGGAAATGGATCAATGACTTGAAAATCGGTGCGGATAAAACTCCTGCCGCCGTTAAACGAAGTGTCGAGCGCACCGGAAGGCAAATATTTCCTAATATAAAACGTGGTTCGCCCTACGAAAGAGGGGCGAAATCCCCCGCCCGCAACGATTGAGCCGTCGCTCATTAAATCGCCCGAACCATAATCTGATGATAAATCTCCATTAGTCACAGTCGGGTCGGGAAATTGCGGATCAACATTGTAGCCGAGCGGCGCGGCAAAAGTTTTATCGTAATCGCCCATAAACGTAAATTGCGCCGATGCCGAACTGCCGCCGCTGAAAATTATCACGACGAGCAGAGCCGTTAGCGAAAACGCCCGCATCGTCTTAACCAAAAGCCGCCGTTTGTTAATTTGTAAATTCGTTTTTTTTCCTTTCATTTCTCGAAAATCCTCCATTTAATTTCAAAGTGAAAATTATTTCAATTTTTCCTTCTGCCAATTAGGGCGCAAAAAAGGAGCGAAACCGCCCACAAGTTTTTTCAAAAAATAAAAAAGGACGGTCAATCGCCGTCCAAACCCGGAAAAGTAAATTTCGGTCAGATAAATTTCAGCTAATAATTTCTTTGATTTTGCGGGTCACGAAACAGCGAATCATATTGCTTATCGCCGTGTGTTCCGTTCAGCAGACCATAAAGCCTTTCAAATTTTTGACCGAGCATATTGATTATTTTCCCGTAAGTTATTATTAAATTATTTTGTGCGTTTTCAATCGCTAAATGTATTGCAGCTTTTTTTCCTGTTAAATTTTCGGGTAAGTCAATTAACGAAACGTGTAATGAAGACATTGATTGAAATTGCAACACGCTATCTTTTGTGCTATCGCATGAATGGTCATTTACAATTATCACTTCAACCAAACTTAAATCATACGCTTGGACGGAAATTGATTTGAGCAGGTTCACAATATGTTCTTCCTCATTTCTTACTGCAATAACAATACTTACGGGTATGTTTTTAACGGATATAGAATTTTCCCGCTTC
>JAJAZE010000394.1 GCA_026785925.1 Pyrinomonadaceae bacterium | reverse complement strand
TTGGGAAACGAAAACTTTTAGCGCATTTATGTCTTATTAAAAGGGTGAACACATATATTTTCTACTGATCTCATATCAAAAAATATTTCGCTCTTGGTTTTTGTTTTTCAAACAAAGTCGAAACTCTTTACTAAGGGTTTCGACTTTTTTGTTTGCTTTCCGCTTCATACATCAAATAATGTGATTTTGCCATTCCGAGTTTTTCATAAACTTTCTGTGCCGAAACATTTTCTTTTTCAACGTATAAACGAAAGCCGCAAACGTCGCCCTGCGCTTCAGCTTTTTGCTGAACAAACTGGTAAAGCCCTCGATAGAGACCTTTGCCCCGAAATTCGGGCAGAATATAAACGCTCTGAATCCACCAAAACCAGGCGTTGCGCCAATCGCTCCGCTCAAAAGTCACCATCAAGCCGCCGACGATTTGATCGGCACTTTCTGCAACCACATAAAAACCTTTCTTTTCATCCTGAAAAACCGCCGTCACACCGCTTTTTAAGATGTCTGGATTGAGCCGTTTGCCTTCGGTTTCCAGTGCCATCGCCTGATTAAAATCCACTAACAAGTCGGCATCCTCAAAATTGGCAGTCCGAATCTTCATATTTTTCCCTTGACGTTGCGCGTTTTGATATTTACTCTGTAATGTTTTGTCCATTCTACAAAACAAACGATTATTATGAAACTTCGCATACTTTATCACGGAAACTGCTTCGACGGCGTTTCTTCAGCCGCCGTTTTTTCAAAATTTTATCTGGCTAAAATAAACCCGGACGCGGAAATTTTCTATACGCCGACGATGCACAAAGCGGGCAATGCTTTTGACCGCGAGCAATTTGACGGCGACGAAAACGCCATTGTTGATTTCAAGTATTGTCCTGACGACCGGCTCGATTGGTGGTTCGACCATCATCAATCGGCATTTCTCTCGCCCGAAGACGAAGTTCATTTTCGCGCCGGTCGTTCGGACAAAAAATTTCTCGACACCGACAGTAAATCCTGTGCGGAATTTATCGCCCGGATTGCCGAGGAAAAGTTCGGCTTTAAAGACGAAAGCCTTTCGGAATTAATTCACTGGGCGCACATTATTGACGGCGCACTTTACGAATCGCCCGCGCAGTGCGTTGAACTGCGGTCGCCCGCGCTGAAATTAATGCAGGTGATCGAAGGCGAAAAAAACGAAAAATTCGTCGAGGAAATCATTCGCGCCTTAATCGTCAAAAGTCTTGATGAAGTTGCCGACAGCCCGGAAATTCAGGCGAAACTCCAACCGATTCTCCAGCGACATTGGAGAACGGTTGAATTAATCAAGCAAAAAGCCGCCTATTCGCGCGGCGTGGTCAGTTTTGACTTGACCGCCGACGGCATTGACGGGTATAACAAATTTATTCCGTATTTTTTTTATCCTGAAACGACTTACACGGTTTCGCTAACGCAGAGTTTATTTAGAACAAAAATTTCCGTCGGTTCAAATCCCTGGTCGCCGCGTCCGCGCCTCCACAACATTGCGGAAATTTGCGAACGCTACGGCGGCGGCGGTCACGCGGTGGTCGGTGCGGTTTCTCTTAAACCGGACGAATTGGAAAAGGGCGAAAAATATATGCGTGAGATTATTGAAGAATTGCAGTTTGAAAATTAGTTTCAAATTAGAACTAATTTATTAAAGCAACGAAGCATTTAGAGTTGGCAAATCGGTCAACTCAACAAATAAAAAATGGCATGCGCTGAAAAGATGGTGGAAGAGCGTCAGCTCTATAAACAAGAGATTTCATTAGCCTTATAGAGTGAAGTCTTTTTGTTCGTATCTGAGAATCTGCCCGAAGGTCGGTTGCGGCGTATATAAGACATCACTTTGGAGGGACACAAATGAACTGGAAGTTTAGAACATTGCTTGGAATTTTGGCGGTCGTAATCGCCGTTATATGGATTAAAATGCCGTCACAAGCGACGAATGGTGAAAACGCACCGTCGCCGAATTTCGATGAGATAGCGGCGCAGACCGTCACCAAAGTAGGTGAATTTTCCGTCGTCACGCCGACGGCGGTCGGTTTGACGAGTTCCATCGCGGAGATGGACGAGAGCGTGGTAGATGCTCATTTGCGAAGGGTTTTTTATATGACCAAACAGCAGATGCGCGAGGTTATTCTCGAACGCGACGCGATTGCCAAAGGCATTCCGCTCGAAGATTATATTCAGGAAATAAATACGCTCAACCTGCGAGAACTCAAAAAAGTCATTCCGGGCGCGGGCGCGGGCGAAAGTTTCAAAGACCCATTTGCCGATAAATCAATTGCGCCGGACGCTCCGCAAGTGATGCCGACACCGAGCCTGACTTTTGACGGCAACGCGCAAACCGATAATACGACTGCCGGTGCGCCGAATGTTGCGCCGCCGGACACTATCGGCGATGTTGGTCCGAATCACTATGTGCAAAGCGTCAACCTCGTTTTCAGTGTCTACAACAAAACGACCGGTGCGCGAATCGTCGGACCGCTGAAAAACAGTGCTTTGTTCAGCGGCTTACCGGCAGGCAGCCCGTGCCGCCGCGATGACGGCGACCCGACCGTTGCCTACGACCAACTGGCGGATCGCTGGGTGATCACGCAGTTCGGACTGCCGACCGGTTTTACGACACCGACTTTCCAATGCGTCGCCGTGTCGCAAACGCCCGACCCGACCGGTGCTTATTACGCTTATCAATATCTTTATCCGAACAATGTTATCAATGATTATCCGAAATTCGGCGTGTGGCGCGACGCATATTATATGACCACCAACGAATTTACCAACGGCGGCGCGGCGTTTGCCGGAGCCGGAATGCTCGCTTTTGACCGCACCAAAATGCTTCTAGGTGATCCTTCCGCAACGGTGATTGTCCGGCGCATTGCCACTTCCGGGGGCGTTTTGCCGACTGATATTGAAGGCTTCGGCGGACCGCCGACCGACCTCGACCACATCTTTTTAGAGTTTCGCTCGGATGAATTCGGCGACCCGTTCGATGGACTGCGCGCTTTCCGGTTCAAACCGGATTTCGTGACTCCCGCCAATACGATTTTTCAGGCACTGCCGGATGTGGCTTTAGCCGCCTTCGACCCGCGAAATCCGACCGGGCGCACCGACATCGAGCAGCTCGGCGGAACCAATCTCGATTCGCTGAGCGGACGTTTGATGCACCGGATGTCTTATCGAAATCTCGGAACGCAAGCCGCTCCGATCAATGCCTACGTCGGCAGTTTTACGGTTAATGCCAGCGGCGTTGCTCCGACCTCGGCGGCGACCTACGATGCCGCGATTCGCTGGTTTGAGTTGCGGCGCACGGCTAATACGACGATTTCGGTTTTCGACCAGGGAACGCAAGCCGACACCGCCGGAACCGCCGGAACGCGCTTGAATAACTGGATGGGCAGCATCGCGCTGGACAATCGCGGTAATATTGCGCTCGGCTACAGTCAATCGGGAACGACCCAGAACGCGGACATCAAAATCGCCGGACGAACCAACAACGTCGCCGCCAGCGGCACGTTAAACGAAGGCGAGGCTTTGTTTCACGACGCGCCCGGCGCACAAACCGGCAACGTCAATCGGTGGGGCGATTACAGCGCGATGAATGTTGACAGCGACGATGACTGCACGATGTGGTATACGCAGGAATATCACGCGACGACGAGCGGTTTCGGCTGGGCGACGCGCATCGGTAAATTTAAGTTTCCGCAATGCACCGCCATTTCAAAAGCGACGATTCAGGGAACGGTGACGGCTTGCGCGGGCGGCGCACCGATTGCCGGAGCTTTGGTAGATTCGACCGGCGGTTTTGCGCGTGTCACCGGTGCTAACGGAACATACTCGATGAGTGTCGCGCCCGGAACTTACACGGTTACGGCAAATAAATCCGGCGGTTTTACCTCAGCTTCGCAGACAGTTACAGTCACCGGCGGACAAACCGCAACGGCTAATTTTTGTTTGACGGGGACTGCCGTTATTACTTCAGCCGGACCGACAATCACAGCGGAAAGCTGCGGTACACCAAATAATGCGCCTGATCCGGGCGAAACAGTGACGGTCGCTCTGCCGCTTCAAAACACCGGCGGGGCGGCGACTACTAATTTGACGGCGACGCTGCAGGCGACCGGCGGAGTAACCAATCCAAGCCCGGCGCAGAATTACGGTGCGCTCAATCCCGGCAGCCCGGAGGTTTCCCGAACCTTTACCTTCGTCGTTGATCCGGCGACGACCTGCGGCGGTTCGATCACGCTGACTTTCGTAATCACCGACGGGGCTAATACTTTCCCGAACGTCACGAGGACTTTCGCCACGGGTGCCAACAGCGTTTCGCTGGCGCAGAACTTCGACGGCGTGACGGCTCCGGCTCTGCCGACCGGCTGGACGAGCGTCCAGACCAGCGGCACGGCGATCAACTGGGTGACTTCGACCATCACGCCGAGTTCGGCTCCGAATGCGGCTTTTGCCAACGATCCGGCGACCGTCAATGCAGCGGCTCTGGTCAGTCCGGCGGTGGCGATTTCCAGTGCTTCGGCGCAGTTGACCTTTAGAAACTCCTACGTCACGGAAACCAATTTCGATGGAATGGTTTTGGAGTATTCTATTAACAGCGGCACGACCTGGACGGATGTCATTACCGGCGGCGGAACTTTTGCCGCCGGCGGTTACAACGGAACGCTCTCGGCGGCGTTTATGAATCCAATCGGCGGCAGAATGGCGTGGACGGGCAACTCGAACGGCTACGTTACTTCGACGGTTAATCTGCCCGCCTCTTTGAACGGTCAGATGGTTAATTTCCGCTGGCTGATGGGTTCGGACAGTTCGGTCGCAGGAACAGGTGTGCGCGTGGACGACGTGCAGGTGGTCGGCGGACGAGTTTGTCAAAGCTGCAATCCGTCAGCCTGCCGAATTCAGCGACGCGGGGATTTCGACGGCGACGGCAAAACCGATTTCTCGGTGTTCCGTTCGCCGGGAACCTGGTTTATTAAACCGAACGGAGCAGGAAGTGCCTACGGCGTGAACTTCGGAATCAGCGGCGCAAACGGCGACAAACTTCAGCCGGTGGATTACGACGGCGACGGCAAAACCGACATCGGCGTTTTCCGTCAATCAAACGGCACTTGGTATTGGATTAGAAGCAGCGATAATGCTTTGCGTTCATATCAATTCGGCGCGGTCACTGACGTTCCGGTGGCTGGCGATTATACGGGCGACGGGAAAGCGGAGTTGGCGGTTTATCGTCCTTCGACCGGAGTTTGGTATATCCTGAACAAGGAAAACGGTGTTATGACGGCTGTTCAGTGGGGCGGCGACGCAACGGACATTCCGGCAATCGGCGACTTCGACAACGATTGCAAGACGGACATTGCGGTTCGTCGCACGACCAATGCTCCGGCGACCGGCGACACGCAGTTCTTTATTCTGCAATCCGCCGGCGGCGC
>JAJAZE010000393.1 GCA_026785925.1 Pyrinomonadaceae bacterium | reverse complement strand
TGAAGCGTAGATGGCGGCGGTCAAACCCGCCGGACCCGAACCCAAGATAACAACTTTGCGATTAATTTCTTTTTGCGTCATAAATAATTTAGTTTTCTCCCTCGTTTTCGTGAAAACCGCGTCGAGGTATAGCATTTTATATGGCAATTATAGTATAACTATCACACAAAGAGTTAGTCGGAAAACGCTTCGACGGTCAGGATGTGTATCCAACAAGGCGCAAAATTTATTTCCGTTTTCCCGAAATTTAAAATACATACTGATAAATTTTCGTGCCGAGCTTTCTGCATCGCAGACGAAATAGCGACTAAAGCCCCGAAATTTTCTATGTCAACAATTATGTCACCTCAGTATGAGGAAAAACGCTTTGCCCTGCGAATGGCACTGCGTCTGCCGATTGTGGTTTCGGGACGCGCGGACGACGGCGCGGCGTGGTCTGAACCGACCGAAACCGACGATATTTCAACGACCGGAACACTTTTTCACCTGAATCAAAAAGTGGCATCCGGCGAAAGTCTTTATCTGCGCTCGCATCGTCCCGATGGCGTTCCGGTCGAAGTTAAAGCCGAAGTCGTCCGCATCGCGCCCGCGCTTTACGGCACGGCGCGGATCGGCGTGATAATCACCGATCCGAAAGAAAATTGGCTGCGTCTGTTTGTTGCTTGGGTGGCAGACGATCAGACGGAAGAGCAGGAGTAGAAAGTTAAAAGTAGAAAGGCAAAAGGCAAAGTGTGGAATGTCAATTTCACTTTTTGCCTTTTGTTGATAGGAATTTTATTTAATTTATGGCAGATTACGAAACTATTTTAGTTGAAAAACGTGGGCGCATCGCCGTTCTGACGATCAATCGTCCCGATAAATTGAACGCTTTGAGTTCCAAAGTTCACGCGGAAGGCGTGCAGGCGTTGGACGAGTTGAAATCCGCCTCCGAAGTGCGCGTCATTGTTATCAAAGGAGCGGGCGAAAAGGCTTTCGTCGCGGGCGCGGACATTTCCGAGTTCGCCGACGCTTCGCCCGTTGTGCAGCGCGAGGTGATGAATTCGCGTTCGCTGTTCACGGTTCTCGATACGTTTCCGAAACCGATTATTGCGATGATCAACGGTTTCTGTCTCGGCGGCGGCAACGAATTGGCGATGGCTTGCGACATTCGCGTCGCGTCGGAAAAATCGCGCTTCGGACAGCCGGAAATCAATTTAGGAATTATTCCGGGCGGCGGCGGAACACAGCGTTTGACTAATCTGATCGGCGAATCGAAAGCGATGGAATTAATTCTAACGGGCGAGATGATTGACGCGCCGACCGCTTTTAATTACGGTCTGGTTAATTACGTTCATTCCGCCGAAGAACTCGAATCGAAGACGATGGAGTTAGCCGATAAGATCGCCGAAAAATCGCCGATTGCGCTGCAAATGTGCAAGGAAGCCGTCAAATTCGCTTCGCGCTCGAACATTGATGAAGGCTTGCGCCGCGAAATTGATTTGTTTGCGATTTGCTTTTCGACCGAAGATAAAAAAGAAGGCGTGGCGGCGTTTCTGGAAAAACGAAAACCCGTTTTCACCGGCAAATAATAATCAGTCACGAACTGATTTGCTCATTCGCCGTTCGTAATTTATAATTCATATTTGCTTTCGGGGTCGTAGCTCAGCTGGGAGAGCGCATGACTGGCAGTCATGAGGTCAGGGGTTCGATCCCCCTCGACTCCACCAATTAAATTAACAGTTTAAAGGCATCTTGCGAGATGCCTTTTTTCGTTTGGTGTGCCGTTAGTGTGTCAACCTAACAAACAACAAAGAACAAGGAATTTTTGAAGTTGCCCCACAACAACTTCATACGCTGCTGATGTGCTTGCTAGATAAAGGAATCAGGATCAATAAAACTCTGACTTTGAGCGCGATAAGACTGATTTTGACAATATGCTTTTTTCAATGAATGGCAAAGAAAACAAAACCGGGAAATCTTTTTTGTTGACGGAAACATTCAGAAAAGTTTGTTTCATATCAAAGATGTTTGCCGTCGCTTTCCTGTTAGTTACTGATTATTCCAGACCATCGGTTAATTAACATTTATTTAATCTTTTGTTCATACCGGATTAAGGTATCGCGCTTATTCTTAGTTTTCTGACACAGCTTCGTGCTTTTATAATCAAGCGATTTGTTCTACATTTCTATTAATGGAGCAGAGAAAACTTTTGGAGCGCGAACTAGACATCCTGCGCGACAGGCTATTGCTAATGGGCGGCGAAGCGGAACTCGCGCTGCAGCGGGCGATGCACGCTTTGAGTCAGCGAGACAGTAATGTCGCTCTGCAAGTGATCGAAAACGACCGCGTGATTGATCGACTCGAACTCGAAATTGACCGTTTGAGTGTCGAGCTTCTAACGCTGCGTCGTCCCGTAGCGAGAGAGTTGCGGATGGTGATTTCGATATTTAAAATCACGCCGCTGATTGAACGCATCGCCGACCACGCGACCAGCATCGCGCGCGCCGCCATCGAATTAAACGACGAGCCGGAATTGAAAACTTATAACGAGTTGGACGAAATGGCGGAACGCGCGCTCGAAATGCTGCAATCCGCGCTCGATGCGTTCACGACCAACGATTCGGATCGCGCCCGGCAGCTTATTTCAAAAGATGCGGAGGTTGACAAAATTTACGACGGTCTCGTCAGCAATTTGATGGAAACGATGTCGCAGGATGCCGCCAAGTCAATTCGCCTTGCCCGCCTGTTATTTGTGGCGAAAAACCTTGAAAGAATCGGTGATTACGTCAAAGACATCTGTGAACTCACCGTTTATATGAAGGAAGCGGTTTTTATTAAACACCAATAAAATTTTAGATTGTAGATTTTGGATTTTGGATTACAAAGAAGAGAGATTTTCCACAGACTGCGGTGGAGTTTTACCGACAAGAAATTCATAAAGAATCAGTCGTATTCGGTAAATCAATCCT
This sequence comes from Pyrinomonadaceae bacterium, assembly GCA_026785925.1. GTDB lineage: Bacteria > Acidobacteriota > Blastocatellia > Pyrinomonadales > Pyrinomonadaceae. The sequence goes on along the minus strand of JAJAZE010000393.1, from coordinate 3,860 downwards.
TTGATGAATAATTCACCCAATCCAAAATCCAAAATCAAATTATGCTCCAGGAAATCTTAATCATCGAAGACGATGCGGATATTGCCGAGAGTTTGCAGTATAACTTTAAGCGCGAAGGGTTTCGTCCCGTTGTTGCCGAATCGGGCGAAAAGGGTTTGCGGTTCGCGCTTGATGAAAAAAATCCGCCCGCACTGATCATTCTCGACCTGATGCTGCCGGGAATGAGTGGAATGGAATTGTGCCGGCGGCTGCGGCGCGAGCCGCTGACAGAGAAAACGCCGATTATAATGCTGACCGCCAAAGCCGCCGAGATAGACAAAATTGCCGGTTTCGAACTTGGCGCGGATGATTACATCGTCAAGCCGTTTTCCGTTAAAGAGGTCGTCGCCCGCGTTCGCGCGGTTTTGCGGCGCGTCGAAAAGGAAACGATTCAGCTTTATGAAGACGAAAAACTGACGATAGATTTCGCCGATATGCGCGTGACCTGCGGCGGAAGCGATGTCAAACTGACGCGCAAAGAATTCGCGCTGCTGACTTACTTAATAAAGAGCGCGGGGCGCGTCGCCACGCGGCAAAATCTTCTGGACAATGTTTGGGGCTACAGTTATTTCGGCGACACACGCACACTCGACGTTCACATTCGCCGCCTGCGTCAAAAATTAGACGACTGCGGCAGTTGTATCGAAACCGTTGTCGGCGTGGGTTATCGGTTCGTCGAATCGAAGTGAAAAAAGTGAGGAGTGAGCAGTGAGAAGTGAGAAAGAAATTCAACGAAAAATTTTTACTTCTCACTTCTCACCTCTCACTTCTCACTTAACAAAATGAGCTTTCTATCCACCTTATTTTCAAGCAAAGAATCTGCCGAAAAGACTTCGCGCCCGATTTTGAGCGAAATTCTCAAGACGATGCGCGAAAGCGTGATCGTGATCGGCAGAGACACGCGCATTTTAGCTTTTAACCCGGCGGCTTACACTGCTTTCGGTCGGCGCAACGGGGCGTTGGAAGGCAAACGTCTGAGCGAAGTTATCAGAGATTTGACGCTTCACGAAGCGTTTCGCACGGCTCTCGAAGAAACAATAAATTCCGACATTGAACTCGAAATTCCAGGCGTGGAGAAGCGCAAATACGATGTCCATATCGCGCCGATTGAGTTTGAAAAGACGATTGGCGCAATCGGGATATTTTATGATGTCACGCAAACCGAATTGCTCGAACGAGTGCGCCAGGAATTTCTCTCGAATGTCTCGCACGAACTCCGCACACCGCTGACCTCGATTCTCGCGTTCGTCGAAACTCTGGAAGACGGCGCGATTAATGACGGGGAAAATAACCGGCATTTTCTCGCCGTCATCCGCAAAAATGCCCAGCGAATGCACCATTTGATTGACGATATTCTCGAACTTTCGTCAATCGAGTCAGGCGGCATCACGCTTGCGCCGAAATCAATCAAACTGCCCACTTTAATCGAAGAAGTTTTTACTAATCTTTCCGGTAAAGCCGCCGCCCGGCGGATAAAATTGAAAAACGAAGTCAACGCCGACGAGCGCGTTTTCGCCGATGCCGTGCGGCTCGAACAAATGCTGACGAATTTGATTGATAACGCCGTCAAATTCAGCCGTGAAAAAGGCGAAGTCATCGTCAACCTCGAACGAAAAAATGAAACCGACGTGATTTCCGTTTCCGATAACGGCGAAGGAATTTCGGGCGAGCATCTGCACCGAATTTTCGAGCGATTTTACCGCACCGACCGCGCCCGTTCACGCGAAATCGGCGGCACCGGCTTGGGATTGGCAATTGTCAAACACCTCGCCAGACAGCACGGCGGCGAAGTTTCCGTCAGTTCGGTTTTAGGAAAAGGCTCGATTTTCTCCATCGAACTTCCCGCGCAATCGGAATAAAAGTGTTTCGGCGCACCGGAAACGCCGCAAATTTTCTTTATCGCGCATCGTTCTTCTGTGCTATGATGAGTCCACTCGAAAAAAGAATTTTAACGCGAATCGGCAGCGGCTGCATCGCTTCTCATTTTGGCAATCGAACGGAGAAAAAGATTATGGAATTAAGCGTCGGTCAAAAAGTTGCTTATCCGAATCAAGGCGTATGTTTGGTTGAAGACATCGAACGAAAGAAAATCGGCGAGAGTTTAATGAAATTTTACGCGCTGCGGGTTTTAGGCGACAATTCGATAATTTTTGTCCCGACGGCGAACGCCGCCAGCGTCGGTATCAGACCGATTATCTGCGCGAAGGATTATCGGCGTTTAGTCAGCCGACTTGCCGCCGACTTTGAGGAAATTTCGAGCGATTGGAAAGTCCGATCACGCGAATTCGGCGGCAAACTACAGTCCGGCGATGTTTTTGAAGCCGCCGACGTGCTGAAGAAATTGACGTTTCTAAGTCACGAGAAAAAACTTTCCCTCCGCGAACAACTTTATCTGGACAAAGCTAAATACCTGGTCGTTTCCGAAGTGATAAATGCCGGCTGGGCGAAAGAACAACATTTTGAAACCAAAATGAATCAACTCGTCGCCAATGCCTGCGACAAACACCTCGTGACGCAGCCGAAGGTGATGGAAGCCAACCACTAAGAAAAGGATAAAGGATGAAGGATAAAGGATAAATAAAACATCCGATAGCGGCAACTTTATCTTTCGCCTTTCGCCTTTCGCCTTTCGCCTTTCTTATAGCTCGCCCGCACAATAGTTTTGATATTGCCGCGCACGTTAAAATCGCCTTCGAGTTCGATTCGCAAAGGATCGCACGCTTTAGCGAAATCTTCGATGATGACGTTGATTAAATGTTCGTGAAAAATCTTTACTTCGCGGAACGAATTGATATACATTTTCAAACTTTTCAATTCGATGCAGCGTTCGTTCGGAACATATTTTAATTTCAAAGTCGCAAAATCGGGAAAGTCGGAAAACGGGCAAATCGCCGTAAATTCGGGAATTTCAAAATCAATCCAAATCTCGCGCCCGACGAATTCGTATTTGAAAGTGTCGAGCGGATAAAGATTCATCTCTTCGCGCTTCGTCGAGCGAATATCTAAATTTTGCTGATTGGTCGGTTGTAAATTCACTGTGTCTAACATAATAATTTTTCTGCTTGTTGATTAAAACTATAATTCTATAATAAAAGCCGTAAAACGAAAAAATTGTCCACAGATGAACACGGATGAACACAGATTTTTAAGACGGCAGAAATACATTTTCGCCTTTTCTTATCTGAGTTTATCTGTGTTCATCCGTGGACAATAATTCATTCGTTAGTATTTCAATCTTTTCGCCGTCGCCAAATCCTTCACGCCCAAATTTTGTAGTTCCGCCAATAAATTAACGAAAATATGCGCGGTGGCGCGGGCATCATCCGAAGCGCGATGATGATTGATGAGCGCGACCGAGTAATAGTTTGCCAGCGTGTTGAGCCGGTGATTTTCGACGTTTGGATTTAACCGGCGCGACAATTTCACGGTGCAGAGCGACGGATTGGCGACGCGATAATTTTCGTAGACTCTGCCGATTTCGTGATTCAAAAAACGCATATCGAAATGCGCGTTGTGCGCTACCAGAACCGAATCGCCGATAAAATCTAAAAACTCGTTGGCGATTTCACGAAACTTCGGCGCGACTTTAACCATTGCATTTGAAATGCCGGTCAATTGCGTGATGAAAGGCGGAATCGGTGTTTCGGGATTGACCAGCGTTTGAAATTCTTCCGTGATTTTCCCGTTGCTCACGCGGTACGCGCCGATTTCCGTGACGCGGCACGGCGGCGATTTCGCGCCCGGCGTCTCCAGATCGAACACGACAAATTCCGTATCATCGAATTGGCGAAGGTCAAAAATTGACTCGACAAGTTCCAGCG
>JAJAZE010000392.1 GCA_026785925.1 Pyrinomonadaceae bacterium | reverse complement strand
CGAATCCGTGCGGCGCGGCGAGCGCGTATTCTTCCAAAGCGTCGGTTAAATTCAGTTCATTCATCGTTTTGCTACTTCCTTGTAATCGGCGAGAGCCGAGCGCATCTCTTTGATCCAATTTCTAATCGTCCGCGAACTAACGCCGAGAAGACGGCTGATCGTTAATTCGTTTTTGTCCTTACTTTCAATTTGAAAACCGTCAAGCAGCATCGCCGCCACCGTTTGCTGATCGGGCGATAATTTGCTCAAACCTTCACGGATAATCATTTTCCGCTCATCGGAAAGATCGCCGACGGCTAAATTTTCAAGTTCGTTCGCCCCCGTTTCATCATCATCATCTTCGCGCGGCGTGTCGAGAAATCCCTGATCGCGCTTGATGGTTGCCAGATTTTGTTTCCAAACTGATTTCGCTTCCGAAATGATGAACGAACCGAACTGCACCTGCGCGAAATCCGCCCGGTCAGAATCCGTATTGAGAAGTTTTCTCAGAATCGCCGTTTCCGTTTTTTGCCCAAAATCTTCAAAATCTGCCTGACTGTGAAACGTCGAACGAAATTTCAAAAACAATTTCCAGGTGCGCCGGTTGAGTTTCGTGTAAAGCTGATTAAAAAGTTCATCATCGCCCGCTCTTCGAGCCTCCCGAAACAAATAGACGAGCGTTTCATCGAGCAGGCAATCCGCTTCATCGCGCCTTTCGCTGCCGCCGAGCATTTCCAAAATCTGCGGCTTTTCGAGCATCAATACTTTTTCAATTTGCAGTTCGGCATCAGCCCGACGAAGGTAAAGTTCGCCCCGCATCGTTCGTTTCGTTAAAGGTTTTATACCGGTCGAGTTTGCGCCGCGCGGTTCCATTAAAACTCTCCTGTTAATTAAATAAGTGAAAAATCGTCAAATCGGAAATCATTTCCGAAATTATTTTAATCTACGCCGAGTGCTTTGAAAACCGCGTCCGCCGGAGTCGAGTAGAATCCGGTTTGAAATTTGGCGAAAAGTTCGCCCGGAACGGTCGCAATATCGCCGACGCTGCTCATCGGGAGCAAAATTCGTTTGGCTCCCGAATCGAAGGCGACCTGCAATGTTTCCGCCAGATTCGTGACCGGTACAATTGTTCCGCCGAGACTCATTCCGCCCAAAACGATCATCTGCGCTTTGATCGGCTTTTTCATCAGACCCGAACATAGCGAAACCAACGCGCCGAGCGTCAGATTTTCCGTCGCGCCGGTGTTGTTGAGTTCGACCAGATGCAGGTGAAAATCGAAATCGTTGACTTTGACCGACGACGTGATTTGATTGATGTTCGCTTTGAAATAATCGAACGCGATGCGAATTGATTCCTTGGAAGCCGAATTTGAGCCGACACCGGAAATTGACAGTTTGCCGCTGCCGGCAATCGTTTGCAGTTCGATGCGGTAAAGTCCGAGCATATTTTCGCTGCCGGCGGCGACGGTGTGCAGCGAACCGGCACTCAGTTCGCTTTCGGGAATCAATTTATCGCCGCCCTGTTCGGGCAGACTCACGAAATTTTCGTTGAGATTTTCGTTTTCGATGTAGCTGAAATGCACGTCGTAAAATTCCATTCCGCCGATTTTTTTGAGTTGTTCCTTGACGCGGCGGCGCGATTCGAGCGCGTAACGCAGACATTCTTCGACTGCCGCTTCGTCAAATTCTCCGTGCGGATACAATAATTTCAAAAGTCCCGAAACAGTTCGTTTGACGGCAATCGTGTCGCGCTGATTGAGATTGTTGCCGAGTTTAAAATATTTATTGATCGCGTCGGAAAAATTACGCTTTCGCATTTCGCGGACGAACTCTGCCAAATAGTCAACGATAAATCCGTATTGATCGGTTAAGTATTCAGGGCGCATTTTCGGCACTTCCCAACCCGGCAGATAACAGTGCATCCGGTCGAAAAACGCCGCGTCAATCATCGTTTCGGGAAACGGCGCGAACAGGTGCGAAGTCTTGATTAAAGTTTCGACCGAACCGTTTATATTGCCGACAAAAACGAGTGAAGCGTCCGCGCTGATCGGTTCGCGTCCGCGCGTAAAACTGCCCGAAGCCATGTAATCCTTCATAATCTGCACGCCGTCTTTATCTTTAAAAGTCATCCCGGCGACTTCATCGAACGCGACGACATCCCACACGCCGACCAGCCCGACGAGCCGCGAACTCATATTGTAAAAAAGATTGGCGACCGTCGTCTGACCGCCCGAAACGAGAATGCTGTTCGGCGAAATTTCCTTGTAAATATGGCTTTTGCCCGTGCCGCGCGGACCGAGTTCGCACAGATTATAATTTTTTTCGACAAACGGAATCAGGCGCGTGATTAAATGCCATTTGGCACGTTCGTTAAAATGCGCCGGTTCGAGTCCGGTCGAACGCAGCAGCGCGTCCATCCATTCGGCGCGGGTGAAATGTTTTCTGCCCTCGAACAGTTCCGACATTTCCATATTCGGCATCTGAATCGGTTTGAGTTCGAGAAGAACGAACGGCGATTCCTTCTGATTTTCCTCGTAATAATAAGCCAGCGTAACAATACACCAGATGCCGCCGACCAGCAGTTTTTCGTATTTTTTGACTGTACCCGGCGGAATGTGAACGCCGCGCAGATTGAGATTGATTAAGGTCGCTTCGTAAATATCCTTTTTCTCGTTGAGTTTGACGGAAACTTTATCAATCACTTTGAATTGTCCGAGTTCGCGGATTTTCGATTTGATCTTTTCGGCTTCGTCCGGGCGAACGTAGTTTTCCGCCAGAATCGCTTTGACCTTCGCCAGACCTTCGGCAATCGTCGTTTCGTCGTCAGACGCGCAATACATTCCGAGCAGATATTCGAGAACGTAAACCGGCACATTCGCGCCTTCTTTGACGAGTTTGGTCAGGTCTTTGCGGACGACGCGCCCGGCAAAGTGTTTGTTTAGTAAATTATCCAAACTTATTGTCTCGGTTTCATTCATAAACTCAAAAGAAATTGTCCACGAAATACACGAAATGGCACTAAATATATCTTCCTGCTTTTCTCTTTTTCGTGTTTTTTAGTGTGTTTCGTGGACAGTCCTAAAAATCGCTCGTAAAAGCAATGTCAATTGCAATTTTATAATCGATATAAATTTTCACTACTCTATCGTTGTCTATCGCTGTAAGAGAATAAATTTTAGTTCGCTCATATTGACCGGCACGCAGCGTCAGTTGAATATTTTTGCGGCGGTCGTCCATCGAATTTGAAGAACTGTCGAAGGTGACGGTTTGTTCGCTGCTGATAATTTCGCCCTGGTCGTCGCGCAGAGAAAATTGCAGAGTGCGCGGCAGCGTT
>JAJAZE010000391.1 GCA_026785925.1 Pyrinomonadaceae bacterium | reverse complement strand
GCCACCGCTTGCCGATTAGCAATGTTAAAAGTTAAAATTTCTTCGCAGAATCGCTCGGCGAGAGTTTTTTAATATCACAATATCAAAAGTTTAAACCTTGTGATTCTGCTTTTCAATGAACCTTTTCGTCAAAAGTCTAAAAGTTATATGCCGTTAGAAAAAGCTGAAGAAGATCTTTGAGTTGCTGATATGTTTGATAATAGTAGTGTTTGACGGTCGAGTCTTTGATTGTTCGATTCATTCGCTCAACTTGTCCGTTTGTCCAAGGATAATTAACTTTTGTCAGCCGATGTTCGATTTGGTGTTGGCAGCAGATGCAGTCAAATAAGTGCATAAATGCCCATCTATCTTTTTGGCGCTTGGTAATTTGAACGCCGTTGTCAGTCAGAATTGTGCGAATGTGATAAGGCACAACGGCATTCAATTGCCGTAAAAACCGGCAAGCCGCATCTCGGGTTTGAGTGAAGTTCGGCATAAGCAAATTTGGATGTCCGGTCAATAGCGACGAACAAATAAAGCCGTCGCGTCTATCGATTATTAACTTCGGCAATATCAATATGAAAGTAGCCGATTGAGTATTGCTTGAATTTTTTCTTGACGGGCTTTTCGCTTTTCATACCCGGTAATCGGCTGATGCCGTGTCGTTGCAGACAGCGATGAAGAGCAGAGCGGGTCAAATGGAGGAATAGTTACTTGAAGCGCATACAAAAATCGTCAAGCGGCAAAAGTGTTTGTTGGCGAAAAGCCACGATCATGGCTTCCTGCCCAGCGGTCAAATTCAACCGTTGTTAGCTTGCGCCATTTGGCGACTGTTTTGGCATTGATATGATAACGCCTATCAATTTGTTTCAGGCTTTCTTGACTATTTTGTCCTGCTCGGCAAATGCCGCTGTCGTTGTGGCGCAGATGTGTAGAATTTGTCCCATATTATTTCCTTGATAAAAAGTGTTATGCATTTTACACCATCACACTCTGGGACTAAACACCTAAGTATGATTGTGATTCTAGATTAATTGGTTTTCGGCGGCAAATAAGGTTAAAGTAACTCAATTTCAATAAAGAAAATGCCGCCGAAATCGCTGGAAAATCCTCCGTGCAAAATGTAGAGCAGAAAAAAAAAAGGACGCTTAACGCTGAGGCGTTCCGGCGGTTTCTCGGCTGGCTCGGCGATGACGCAGACGCGGACTCGCGCTCCGAGAACTACCTGGAGATGCGGCGGCGGCTGGTCGCCTATTTTGACCGCAAAAATTGTTTGCAGCCGGACGAACTCGCCGACGAAACCTTGAACCGCGTTGCGCGACGGCTCGATGAAGAAGGCGACATTGAAAGCGAAACTCCGGCAAAGTATTGCTACATCGTCGCACGATTCGTTTTCTTGGAAAGTCTGCGCGGAACGGAGAAAAAAAACGTCCCGCTCGACGAGATTTCGCGCGCGAAATCAGGCAATTTGGCGATTGCAGAAGCAAAAGAAGAAGAGATTAAGGAAAAAATGCTCGACTGTTTGGAGCATTGCACAAATCAGCTCGAAGCGATTAACCGCGAGATTATTACTCGATATTATTATGGCGAGGAGCGCATCAAAATCGAAAACCGCCGACGGCTGGCGGAAGGTTTAGGCATCACAGTCAACGCGCTGAGCATACGCGCCTGCCGCATCCGGGACAAACTCGAAATTTGCGTGAAAAAATGCGTGGGAAAAAAGTGAAATAAATTTCCGATTTTGGCTTATCTTCATGAGACGACCGATTTTGAAACTACAAAAATGAACGAACGAAAATTCAATCAGCAAAATCTTCGCGCCTATCTGCTCGGCGAGCTGCCCGAAGCGGAAGCGGAGCGTTTTGATGAATTGAGTTTTACCGAGAATGAATTTGCCGAGGCGCTCGGCGAGGCGGAAAACGATTTGGTTGACGCTTACGTCGGAGACGGTTTGTCCGGCGCGAAATTGGAAAGATTTAAAGCTCATTATCTCGCTTCACCATTGCGGCGTGAAAAGGTCGAGTTTGCGAAAAATTTTCGGACTTACGCGGAAAAACATAATGCCCCGGAAATTTTTAAAACGTCTGCCTCCGAAGTTAAAACAGAGCCGGGAGAGGCGGGATTTTTCGCCGGTGTTTTTAGCAATCTGCGCTTATTACAGCTCGGCTTTGCAACGGCGGCTTTGGCATTGATGGTCACGGGCGGCTGGCTGTTCGTCGAAAATTCGCGTTTGCGAAACCGCTTTGACGAATCGCTGGCGCAGCAGGCGGAACTGGAACGGCGCGAAAAGCGGCTGCGCGACGAGATCGCCGCGCAGAGCAATGCGAGCGCAGAGAAAGAAGCGGAACTCGCCCGAATCCGCGAAGAACTAGCGCGGGTCGAAAAAGAGCGCGAGCAGCAGCGGCAAATCACTGAGCGCGAACAACAGCAAAAAGAAACGCTCGCCAAGCGGCAGCCAATCGAAACGCCGAGATTGACCGCTGCACCGCGCGCGGCTTTTTTCGCGCTGGCTCCGCCGCTTCGCGGGGGCGGCAGCCTGCCGACGATTTCCGTGCCGGCAAACGCCGATACTGTAACGATACGGCTCGAACTCGAACCGAATGATTTCACACGCTATCGGGTCGCGCTTAAAACTCAGACGGGTGAGCGGATTCTCTGGCGGAGCGGCAGCCTCAGAGCGCAAACCACTGGAGAAAATAAAATTTTGAACGTCAGTTTTCCCGCCCGCCTGCTTCGAGTGCAAACATATTCGCTCGAAGTTTCCGGCATCGGAGCGGGCGGCAAACCGGAAATTGTTAGTGACTATTTTTTCCGAAACGTGCGATAATAAGCGGGTTTACACGCAATAACGCGAAGTTTCGGGAAGGTCATTGAATGCCGCGTCGCCAATACCATCTGTTAAAATCAAATATTTCCAAACTGGCGGTTTTCTGGCTGCTCGTTTTCTCGCTCGTCCAAATTCTACACGGGCAAACTCAGAAAAAAACCGAAGAAGCCGTTAATCTCGAATTGGGAAAATCGCTTGAGCGAGAATTCGCGGGCGGATTGGAAACGCACGGTTATCGCGTCAAGCTGACGGCGGGACAATACTTGAAAATTATCGTCGAGCAGCGCGCTGTTGATGTCTCCGCGCAGTTGCTGGCGGCGAACGAGAATTTAATCACCGGTTTCGATAATGAATTCAGGTTACGGGAAACGGAACGAATCGAATTCGTCGCCGAAGAAGCGGGCGAATTCCGGCTCGATGTCAAGACGAAATATAAAAGCGCGGCGGGCGTTTATGAAATTCGTTTGACGGAACTGCGCGCGGCGACGAAGCGCGACCGGCTTTTGTTTGAAGCGCACACACTCAACGCGAAGGCATCTGATTTAATCGCCGCCGGAAAGTATTCCGAATCAGCGCCGCTTGTTGCCCGCGCATTAGAAATCGGCGAACAGCAGTTGGGGACCGAAGATGCTCGCGTCGGGCATTTTCTCAACAATTTAGGATTTTTGCAGCGACAGCAAGGTAATTTCGCGGCGGCGGAAACGACGCTGCGGCGCGCGCTCGCCATCAATGAGAAGGCGCTCGGTTCGGAACATCCGCAAACCATCTACTCGATTCGCGCTCTGGGATTGGTTTACCGCTCCGCCAACGATTTTGCAAAAGCCGACAAGATGTTTCGGCAGGCACTGGCGGCGACCGAGAAGATTTATGGAAAGGAGCATCCGAAAATAGTCGACTTATTGACCGATTTCGCGGTTCTTCTCGCTGATCTAAAAGATTCGGAACAGGGAGAACGAATTTTACAACGTGCATTAGCAGTTGCCGAAAAACATTACGAGCCAGACTCGCTCACAATTGCATTCATCCTGAACAATCTGGGAGTCAATTATCAGGAAAAAGGAGAAAACGAACGCGCCGAGCCGTTTTTCCGGCGCGTACTAGCGATTTATGAAAAAACAATCGGCGCGGAAAATGACCGCTATTCAAACGCGCTGCAAAACATCGGCATCGTTCTCCGCAGCCGAAAAGATTATTCGCAAGCCTTAGAAGTTTATGAGCGGGCGCTGGCAATCCGCGAAAAAACTCTCGGCAGAGAGCATTTGAATCTCACGCCGTTACTTCACAACATTGCCAACGTCCATCACTCACGGGGCAATTACGCGAAGGCGTTGGAGACACAGTATCGCGCGCTCGACATCGCCGAAAAAGGCGGCGGTCCGCATCACAATTACACCGTTCAATCGCTCAGAAACGTCGCCCGATTTTACGCGGCGCAGGGCGATGCCGCCAATGCCGTTCGCTTTCAGACGCTCGCCGAAGAGCGCACCGAAACCGCGCTCGCGCTGAACTTGGCAATCGGCTCGGAACGTCAGAAACTGCTTCAGCTTGATGAGATGGCGGAAAGAACGTCGCGCACAATTTCACTGAACGTCAATTTAGCTCCCGACAATCCGCAGGCTTCCGCGCTGGCGGCACTCGTCGTTTTGCAGCGCAAAGGGCGCGTCCTCGATGCGATGTCCGATAATCTCGACGCGCTGCGCGGGCGCTTCGGCATAGAAGATCAAAAACTGCTCGACGCGCTAAACTCGCTGACCGCGCAGTTGGCAAAGCTGACGCTCAACAAGCCTCCGAAGATGACGCTCGATGAACAGCGCAACCAAATTTGGGACTTGGAAGAAAAAAAGGAAAGTCTCGAAGCCGCCATCAGCGACCACAGCCAGGAGTTTCGCGTCCAATCGCAGCCGGTGACGCTCGCCAGCGTGCAGGCGGAAATTCCGCTCGGCAGTGCGCTCGTCGAATTCGCCGTTTATAAGCCGTATAATCCACAAGCGCAGAGCAACAACGAAGCTTACGGCAGCCCGCGCTATGTCGCTTACGTTCTGCGGCGGACGGGCGACGTAAAATGGGTTGAATTAGGCGACGCGCAGGCGATTGAAACGGCGATTGAGGAATGGCGTAAGGCACTGCGCGACCCAAAACGAAAAGACGCGCCGCAGTTAGCGCGCCGCCTGGACGAAAAAATTATGCAGCCGGTTCGCCGTCTGGCAGGCGACGTGCGGCAGTTTTTAATTTCGCCCGACGGCGAATTAAATTTGATTCCTTTTGAAGCACTCGTTGACGAAGCGAAGAAATTTTTGATCGAGAGTTATTCGTTCACGTATTTAACCGGCGGGCGCGATTTGCTCAGAATGCGCGCGGCGCGAACGAGCAGAAGCGAATTTTTATTAATTGCGGCTCCGCTGTTCGGCGAGCCAATCGCGGAGCCGCCGCCGCCCGAATCGAATAAAACAGCCGCATCGCGCCGTCCGAACGCCAAACGCCGCAGCCTGACCGCCGCGCGCAATTTGTCGGAAACATATTTCGCGCCGCTCAGCGGCTCGCTCGCCGAAGCGCAGGCAATTCGGAAACTTTTTCCCGAAACGATTTTCGTGACCGGCGCTCAGGCAACCGAGTCGGCACTCAAAAAAATCGTCGCGCCGCGCATTCTGCACATCGCCACGCACGGATTTTTTCTCGAAAATGCGGATGCCGATTCTCAATCGGCATCACGCGGCAGCAGTGCCGCCGTTAAAATCGAAAATCCGCTGGCGCGTTCGGGGATTGCGCTGGCGGGTGCGAACCGCCGCGCCGACAACGCGGCGGACGACGGAATTTTAACCGCACTGGAAGCGTCCGGGTTAAATCTTTGGGGAACAGAGCTGGTCGTTTTGTCAGCGTGCGATACGGGCTTGGGCGAAGTCAAAAACGGCGAAGGTGTTTACGGTCTGCGCCGCGCTTTTACGTTAGCCGGAACGCAGTCGCTGGTGATGAGTTTGTGGTCGGTCAGCGACGCGGTGACGCGCGATCTGATGATTGATTATTACAAAAATCTCAAATACGGAAACGGGCGCGGCGCGTCTCTGCGTCAAGTCCAACTCGCAATGTTAAAACGCAAAGGACGCGAACATCCTTTTTACTGGGCGAGTTTTATCCAATCCGGCGAATGGGCGAATCTCGACGGCAAACGCTGAACCCGACAAATTAACTGATTAAAACAAAATCTTCCCGCGTCAAATGGTTGGTGGTTTTCCCGCCCGACCACCCGATTTATCCTGCCTCTTTTCTCGAATCCTAAAATAATCCCAAAAAATCGTGAAATGTTTTTCCCGAATTGTCTTATGAATGTGAAAGACAGTTCGGGAATTCTTTGGAGTCAAGAGTTTGGAGTAACTTTTGACAGGTTGACAGCCAAGTATTTCGCCCAAAGGCATTCCAAACGCGGGAGAAAAATTATGAAAAAAATCAGCTTACATATTTTTGCGGTGGTAATCATTTCGGCTTTCGCCTTCCAATCGGCAACGGCGCAGTTTCAGATTAAAATTCCGAAATTTAACAAACCGAAAGTCGAGCAGCCGAAACCGTCCGAAACCCCAACCGCTCCGGGCAATGCGAAATCAAACGATAATCGTCCGGCGCAGAGCCAAAGCGAACCGCTCGACGATCCCAAACCGGGCGAGGTTCCGCAACTGCTTTTGGAAACGCTCGAAATTAAAGCGAAAAATGAGTCGCAGTATTGGAAAACTCCGAATCAGAACAACAATCCGAGTTGGTTTCCGCAGGTCAGCTTTGAGCTTTTTTATAATTTCGCCGGTAAAACAACGCGCTTTACGGCGGAGTGGTTCAACGCGGACGGATCTCTCTGGTTTAGCGAAGGACTGGAGAAATACGACAGCACGATACTCCGAAGTCCGTATGAAAGCGTTCAATTTAATAAAAATGCGGTTCAGGCGACTGGAACTTACGGCTTGAAAATTACCGACACGAAAACGGGCAAAGTGCATTTTCAGGGCAAATTCAAAATCGTCAAACAGTCGCTCAACCCGAATGAGACACCGAAACACATTTACTTCGTGGATAACGATTGGCATCTGCCCGTAGCCTACGTCGGATTTCTGCGGAACTGGACGGATTACAATCTTCGCCCGCGCCCGCGAGTTTTCTTTTGGTTCAAAGGCGTTCTCGACGGCAGCCAGTTTGAAGCCGAGCTGCATTACAACAACCAGAAAATAAACACGACCGACAAAGGCGGCAACATCAACAAACACGCGCAAAGAGGCGAAGAATGTTTTCTGGCGCGGGAAGTGTGCGCCTTCAGTTTGTATGGCTTCGAGTGGGACAATTTTCTGCTTGACAACTCGCCGAACGTGCGTTCAAACAACCCGAACGCTTATTTTACGAAGGACAAACCCGGAGAATACACCGTCAAAATTTTCTACAAAGGCGACCAGGTGCGCGAAGCGAAATTCACGATTGACCAGAAAGGCTTGGTTGCCCGCAACGCTTTTTCCGAACAGATTTTTCTCAACGATTACCGCGTCGCCGTGCCGGTGAAAGTTATCGGAAATATGGAGAAATGGAACGCAACGACGTGGAAAACCGACGCATTTTACGGCAATCCGCTCGCCGGTTTTAATATTCCATAAGGCAAAGCTGATCAATTTATTCGGCTAAAATCAAGCAGTCATCGAACTGCATTGGAGAAAAAAAAGATGAAGATGAAAATTCAAATAAAATCAAAAAAATATAATGGTGAAATTTATCTAATAAAATCGTTATTTGATAGCGGATCTTGGCAGCAAAGTCTTAATCCGCAGGTAACTTCTTCCAGCGATGAATACTTAAAATATACTTTCGATTCTACTAAATCAAGACTCAGTCTTGGAGAACAATGGGGCGACACGCCTCGTGTAGAATTGATAGTGCTCTCCGATTTCGATTTCAATAAAGTGGGCAAAACCGGTTCAGGATTTAAGAGAGCGCATAGTTATTCATCCGGTCAACAACTTGATGCTGATATTTCCTTAACGTGGACATATATTGGTTTTAGTTAAATTCAACCGGAGTTTCCGGCAGACAAGATGGAATTCAATGTCTCGGAAAACCCATACTTTTTACGGCAATTCGCTGAAAGGATTTGTTGCACCCGTGAAGTTTAAGTTAGGAAAACCTCACAAATCAGATTAAGTCCGATTCCAAAGAAACTTAATTTGCTGAAACTAAACCGCTTTTGGGAAGGCTCGGTTTTCATCAGAAATAAAAGTGAAATGTTTTTGCGGAATTATCTTATCAATCTGAAAGGAGAAATCAACAATGAAGAAATTTACGTTTTTAACAATCGCATTTTTAATTGGTTTCGGCGCGATGGAAACATCAGCGCAGTTTGAAATCAAAATTCCGAAGTTCGGCAAGCCGAAAACCGAGCAGCCGAAAACCGGGCAGCCGAATACGAACGACGGCAACAATCAAAATCCGCCGAAAAATTCCGGCGGCGATGTCGCTTATATGGCGAAACCGCGCCCGACGAGCGTGCCGGTTTTGCTCAAACATACGATAGAAGTCAAACCGCTTCGCAATAACACTTACTGGAAAACTCCGAATGAGCGCGATCATTCGAGTTGGATGCCGGTGATCAGGTTCGATCTTTTTCACGACCGCAGCGAAACGGTGCGCTACAACGTCGAATGGCTTAACCCGGACGGCTCGCTCTGGTTCAGCCAGCCGGTTGAAGACAATCAAACGCGCTTTTCGGGCGAGATATTCGCAACCAAATCAACCGATGCCGCCGGAACTTACGGCTATCGCCTGTTGAATTCAAAAACTAAAGAAATCGTTTATCAGGGCAAATTCAACGTCAAAAAAATGTCGTTTTATCCGAACGACCCGAAACAGAAAAACAACGCGACGTTTTACACCGACAACGATTGGATTCTGCCCTTCGGCTACGTCGGTTTTGAAGACAACGCGAGTTGGGACAAAGACCCGCAGCCGACCGTTTATCTCTGGTTCAAAGGCGGTTTGAAACGCGAAGACTTGGAAGCGCGGCTGTTTCACAACAACCAGCAAATAGCTTCGACCGACGACGGCGGCGGCATCGAAGACGGCAGTCTCTTTGACGAAAGACGCAACACGGATAATTGTTTCGAGCAGCCGGAAATCTGCGGCTATCAAATCTGGAAATTTAAGTGGAAAATGAGCGTCGAAAGTTTTAACAAGGACGCAACGCGGGCGACTTATGTGCGCTATCCAGACGTGCTTTACACAAAGGACAAACCGGGCGAATACACCGTCAAAGTTTTTCACAAAGGCGTGCAGGTGAGGGAGACGAAATTCACCGTTCAGCCGAACGGCTGGTTGGAGACGAATAAATTCGCCGCTCAATTGCCAATGAAAAATTATCGCGCTCTGATTCCGGTAAAAGTTATGGGAACGCTCGACAAATGGAATCCGGGAGCGTGGAAAACCGACGCTTTTTACGGCAATCCGCTGCCAGGATTTGTCGCGCCTTAAATCAAACTGCCAAGAAAAGTTGAGCTTCATTCGCTTGTTTTAGACGGGAGAAATAAAAATGCCGGGATTTTCACCTTTTCCGCCGCCGCGCGGCGTTGCGCCGTGGCGGTGGTGGCTGCATTTTGTCGCCAGCAGTTTGGTTATTTCAGTTCTTTTACCTTTTGCTTTCTTGGGGGCATATATCCTTGTTTCCGAGGAACAGCAGGAATACGCCAAATTGAAGAGAAGCCAAAACTGGCAGGCGACGCAGGGTTACATTGTCGAATCATTCATTGATGAACGCGGCACAAAGTCGTTCGCGCCGCTCGTCGTATATTCCTACCAAGTCGGCGATGTTCAATACCGCAGCAACAGAATTCTTTTTTCCGTCAAAAGACCGAAGTTCGACACCAGAGAGGAAGCCCTGAGATTGCTTGAACCGTTCGGCGAGTTCAGAGATGAAACCAGCCTGAAACTCAAGGACAGGATAGAAGTCATTAAAGCCCAAGCGGGAAGAAATCGGCACACGGAAGTGTTTTTCGATCCGGCGAATCCGCAAAATTCGACTCTCAGAAAAGAATATAAGGTAAATGAACCTTACTATCTTTTTGGGTGCGGATTACCGATTTTTCTATTCGTCTGCGTGATTTGCGTAACCAGCGTTTTAAGCTGGCATCGGTCTATAAAAAACGGAGAGTATAAAGCGGCGGTTGAAAACGGCGGAACTTGAAGATTGCTGCCGAAAATATAGTGTGGGGAAAAGTATGAAGATAAATTTATTTTTTAATGTGGTTTTAACGTCAATTTGCTGTTTATTCCTTTCGGCGTGCGGTAATCCTTCCAATTTCACGAACAGCGAAAACACGACGGAAACGAAATATTCTATGAAAGAGAACAAAATACCGACCGCATCTCCGGCGCAAACCGAAACGCCGAAGATCGAAAAAGCGGATTACAAAATGACGGTTGAAGAGTTGGTTGATGAGTTTATGCGCGAAGGCGCAACGTCGGAAGACTTGAAAAAGAAATACGCCAATAAACGCATCGCCGTGACCGGGCGCGTAACGATGTTTTCATTCGAGCCGAACGACGCCACGCCGCCGTTTGTCTTTCTCTCCGCGCCGGATGGCAAGCGCAGCGTGACCTGTTATGTCAGCGATAAGGATACGGAAGGAAGAAGAAAAATCAGCAAGGGCAAAATCGTGACGATGCAGGGAACGCATGACGAATTTACGCTAGCGGGAGTCTTGCCGTCTTTGGGCGAATGCTTCGTTTTAGAGGCGGAGCAAACCAACTCTCGATAAATTATTTTGAAATTTCAAATCTTTCGTCCGCGCGGGAAAAAATAGTTTTTAAACAAATTCCAGGAGGGTCTGATGGAAAGTATAATCGGCGGTCTTTTCGGGTTGGTGATGGCAAGCATCATCATTTGGAATTCGTTTGTCCAATGGGGAAACGTCTCGCGGCTGAATTCTTGGAAAGCGATTGACGGAAAAATTATCGAACGCAGAACTTTTCGCGTGACGCATTGTGATTTGAGTAAGCCCGTTTTTTGAAACAATCTGAAGTGTTTTTCCCGAAATGTCTTATCAGATTGAAAAAGCGAATCGCGCCGGTTAAACGGTCGCATTAAATTTTGTTTTCGGTTGATCTGTAAATTTTCAGAGAATGGCTTACATTTATCAAATCTTCGTTCTGATTTTCTTGTTACAGGGATTTTCTCTGCCGTTTTTAATGCTGCTTTTTCGTATTTTGCAGAGCCGGCAGGAGCGCGTCGGTTTGAAAAACATTGTGTTTGACAATGTTTCCGATCTCAACCGGCAGGAATTTGAACGGTTGAAAATCGTTCGTAAAGACGAACTCTCGTCGCACCAGATTTCCGAGTTCGTTCTCAATTCCACGCCTCATCTGAAACCTTTGAAATGCCTTAATTGCAGTGCGGGAGTGTTGCTCAGAGAGAGCGAAACTTTTTGCCCGCATTGTTCGACGCACGGGGATTTGCCCGAAGATTACGCAAAGGCGGTCGCGCTTAAAGCGGGAAACAAAAAGCTGCTCGAACGCGCGGTTGAACATTGGCGGGCGGCGAACATCTTGACGTTTCCTCGATTAAATGTCGTTTGCATCGTGCTGGCGATTTTGGAACCGCTTTTGCTGGCTCCGGTGGTGGTTAACGGGGCTTACAGCTTTCCGAATAATTCGGTCGAAGGTCTTTTGGCTCCGCTCGGCAACGCGGCGATTGGCGGCATCTATTCGCTCTCGATGCTCGGTGTTTTCATTTGGGTGTGGATTTTTCTGGGTTTCGCCTTCGAAAGCGCGGAACTGCGCCGGAAACTGCCCATCGCGCCAATTTTGAACGAGACGATCTCCGAACGCGAAACGACGATTTGCCAATCCTGCGGCGGCGCAATCGAATACGGCGGGGAAGATTTCGCCTGTCTTTGTCCGTATTGCAACGTCGAAAATTTTCGCGTCCGGTTCACGAGAGTCAAAGGCGCGCGGCACGCCGAACAAAAAGAACAAATCAATTTCGTGCTTTACGGGGCGATGGAGATTATCGAGTATTACGTCACGCTATTCTACGGTTTGATGCTCGTTTTCGCCCTAGTGCCGATGCTGCTCGGCGCAATCGGGCTGCTGGTTTACGCGCTGTCGAACGGATTATTCGGAACCTCTTTGGTGACAATTATTCTGATCGCAGGTCTTGTCATTGGGTTACTTTTTACGGGGACGCGCGCTGACCAAACGCCGCTGAGTTTGAAGATTTGAGGAGATTCATTGTGCAAAGTATAATTGCCGGTATTTTTGGGTTGGCGATGGCAAGCGTCATCATTTGGAATTCGTTTGTCCAATGGGGAAACGTCTCGCGGCTGAATTCTTGGAAAGCGACGGAGGGAAAAGTTATCGAACGCGGAACTTTTCGCGTGACGCACTCGACTTTGAGTGTATCCGCTTTTCAACACGCGCCGCTCGTCAAATACGTTTATAAAGTCAACGGGCAGGAATTTACCGGCGATGCAATTTTGCCGAAGCATATTCAGCTTCCCGAACACAGCACCGTCGAATGGGCGCAGGCAAGAGCCGCGTCTTTTCCCGACGATTTGACGGTTTATTACAATCCCGAAAACCCGTCCGATTCTTTTCTCGTTCCGGTGTCGAGAAAGACGCTTTACATAATGCTCATCGCCGGTCCGGTAGTGGTTTTGTTTTCACTGTTTCTGCTCATCAGCGGAATCGGTCAAACGATCAAATCAGCCGCGCCGGGAGTTTCCGAATGAAAGAATCTTTCGTAAAACTTTTGAAAAGCCTTTTCGCCCGGATGAATCGCGGCATTCTGCTCGACATCTGCGTTTTCGTTTTGAGCATTTTTTTGATGCGCCTGCTGACCGGTAATTTTATTGAAATGAGCCGTGCGCCGGAAGAAGACGTTTGGGCAAAACTTGCAGTCGCGCTCTTTTACACCGGATTGATGATTCTGTCGCCGCTCGGCGCGATTCTCAAAAAATACCAGTTTTGGGAGCGCATTGAAGATCAGGGTAAGGAAAAACAAGTTGCAAAAAACATCAGGCTTTTTATTTTCAGTCCGTGGTTTTGTTTTATCTGGCTGCTGGTCGTCGGCGCGTTCGCCGCCGTTTCATGGCATCAAGTTTTACTGAGAGATTCGTATCTTAGTTCGATGTGGGCGATACTCGCCATTTTTTTCGGCTGGATGATTTATTGTTTCGTCGGTGCGGTTGTCATTTCCAATTTTTATGAAGTTGGTTACGGCACGGCTTTCTGGCAACTTCACGTCAAGAGATCGGTTTACGATCTTTCAGGCTTTTCGATTTACGAAATCTTGTATTCGCTCGAACTACCGTTTTTTGACCGCCTCCGAAAGTTTCTTGAAACGCCGCTCGCCGCCGCGCTCGGCGATTTGTGCATTTTTCTGAATATGATTTGCTT
>JAJAZE010000390.1 GCA_026785925.1 Pyrinomonadaceae bacterium | reverse complement strand
TCGTCGTTTATTCGTCGGCGGTCAAAGACGATAACCCGGAAATTATCTACGCCAGAGAAAAGAAAATCCCGGTCATTCCACGCGCTGAAATGCTCGCCGAATTGATGACTTTGAAACCGTATTCGGTCGGCGTTTCCGGATCGCACGGGAAGACTTCGACGACTTCGATGGTGGCGACGATTCTCGGACACGCGGGCGTTGACCCGACGACGATTGTCGGCGGTGTGGTTGATACTTTGGGATCGAATGCGAAACTCGGCACGAGCGATTGGTTTGTCATCGAAGCCGACGAAAGCGACCGTTCTTTTTTAATGTTAAGCCCGACGATTTGCGTCGTCACCAACATTGACCGCGAACATATGGAATCCTACAAGGGAATGGAAGACGTGACGCAGTGTTTCACCGATTTCGTCAACAAAGTTCCGTTCTACGGCGCGTGTATTTTGTGTCTCGACGACCCGAATGTGCAGTCAATTATTCCGGCGATCAAACGCCGCCGCGTCACTTACGGATTCACCGCGCAGGCTGATGTCTCGGCGCAGAATATCGTCGCCAACGATTCGTTCGGCTCGACTTTCACGGTTTTGCGCGGCGCGGCAGTTTTGGGCGAAATAAATTTGCCTGTTCCCGGCAGACACAATGTTTACAACGCTTTGGCAGCGACGACGGTGGCTTTGGAATTGGATGTCTCGTTTGAAAAAATCGCCGAAGCCTTTGCCAAATTTAAAAACGCCAACCGCCGATTTCAGTTCAAAGGCGAAGCGGGCGGAATCAGCGTTATTGACGACTACGGACATCATCCAACGGAGATTACGGCGACTCTGGCGGCGGCAAAAGACGGTTCGGGCGGACGGCGCACGGTCGTCGTTTTTCAGCCGCACCGCTATACGCGAACAAATGAATTGATGGAAGATTTCGCCCGCTGTTTTAATAACGCCGACGTGCTTTATTTATTGGATATTTACGCGGCGAGCGAGTTGCCGATTGAAAATGTGACGGCGGAAATTCTGGCAGGGAAAATCAGCGAATTCGGACATAAAAACGTCAACTTCATCGGCGACATCGAATCCGCCGCCGCAAAAGTCGTTGAAAACTTGCAGCCGGGCGATTTAGTGATAACTCTGGGCGCGGGAAGTATCACGGGGCTGTCGGACGAAATTTTGGAAATTTTAAAAGCAACTTAGCCACCGAGTTCACAGAGAACACAGAGGAGAGACGGAGAAAATTTGAGTGAAATAAATCGAATCGCAGAATTAAGTTTAGTTTTGTAAAATTACAAAACTTCTCGGTGAACTCGGTGATCTCGGTGGCTAAAAAATAGAAATATGGCAACACAAAAACGGGTAACAACACGCAAAACAAACACAACGGCAAGACGACCGCGCCGCACGACTGCCAACCGTAAAAAGGATTCGGGCGCGTTCACAAATTTTTTCGTGCCGCTCTTTTTTATCATCGGCATTTTATTCTGTTTGGGATTTTTGTCGTTTATGGGTTATCGAACGGTCACGGCTTCCGCTTTTTTTGATGTGAGAGCAATTGAGGTGCGCGGCGCAAATCGCTCTCCGAAAGATGACATTGAGCGCATCGCCCGCGCCTACACGGAAAAATCAGGCGTTTGGAACGCGGATTTGAAAGAGATTAAAGATGAAGTCGAGAAAATTGCGCTGGTCAAAACGGCAGTCGTCTCGCGTGTTTTGCCAGACAGCGTGCGCGTCAGTGTGACGGAGCGCGTTCCGCGAGCGGTCGTGCGAATTGACGCGGGCGATTTTTGGGTGGACGACGACGCGGTGATGCTCGCTCAAGTCGGCAAAGATGAAGCGCGTCCACCGTTCGTGCTGCGCGGCTGGGATGAAGCGAAAAACGACAAATCAGCAAAAGACAATCGTGAGCGCGTGAAAATTTACGCGAAAATGCTTAACGAATGGCAGGATTACGAACTAGCCAAGCGTGTGAGCGCGGTTAATTTAGCGGATTTGCGCGAGCCGCAAGCCAGCGTTCAGGATTCGGGCGAAACGGTGTTGATAATTTTGTCAAACGAAAATTACAAAAATCGGCTGAAATCGGGTTTGGAAAAAATCGCCGGACGCGGCAGGGAAGTCAAATCAATTGATGTCAGCAGCAGCAGTGAAAGACTGGCGTTTCGTGAGAAATTATAAATTTCAAGTTTTAGATTTTGTATTGAAAATAAAATTTTGAATTTGAAATTTGGAAACAAAAGAAGATGAATCGTGAAATACACGCCGTCGGTTTAGACATCGGCACCAGCAAAATTCGTTGTTTAATCGGTGAAGCAACCGACAACGGTAAAATGAATATCGTCGGTGTCGGGCAAGCCGAGTCGCGCGGGTTGCGGCGCGGTATCGTGACGCCGACCGACGCGGTTGCCGAATCAATCAAACGCGCCGTCGAAGAAGCCGAGCGCGTCAGCGGCTTGGAGATTCATTCGGCGACGATTAATCTTTCGGGCGAACATCTGCGCGGCGAAAATAAAAGCGGTGTCGTCGCGGTCGCGGGCGCGGGACGCGAGATTTCCACCGAAGATGTCGAACGCGCCGTCGAATCGGCGAGCGCGATGCAGTTGCCCGCCGGCTGGGAAATCGTTGACCGTTTGCCGCAGGAATTTATCATTGACGGGCAGGACGGAATTATCGAGCCGATAGGAATGCGCGGCTCGCGGCTGGAATGTAAAATTCACGTCGTTTCGAGTCCGAGCGCGGGCAAGCAGAATATCGTCAAAGCGATTCGCCGCGCCGGTCTGGAAATCGAAAGTATGATGCTCGAACCGCTGGCGGCGGCGAACAGCGCACTATCAGACGACGACAAAGAATATGGATGCGCTTTAGTCAACATCGGCGCGGAAGTTACTTCACTGATGATTTTCGGACGCGGCGCGGTGCAGCACACGATGGTTTTTCCGTTCGGCGGGTTACATTTTACCAAAGATATTGCCATCGGTTTGCGCGTTTCGATTCCCGAAGCGACGAAAATCAAACATCTTTACGGCTGCGTCGCCGGATTTTTAATGGACGAAACGGAACGGCAGAGCATTATCGAAGTGACACCGGTCGGCAGACAGGAGACGCGCCAACTGTCAAAGGAAATTTTGTGCGACATAATGCAGCCGCGCGCCGTCGAACTGCTTCAGCACATCGCGCACGAAGTTTTTTCCAATCGCGGGCAGATTTCGAGCGGCGTGGTTTTGACCGGCGGCGGCTCCCTGAGTCGCGGGATGGTCGAGATCGCCGAACAGGTTTTCGACGCGCCGACCCGACTCGGTTTCCCGGAGCAAAAAGACTTCGGCGGATTGATTGACGAGGTGCAAAATCCCGAATGGGCGACGGCGGGCGGATTGGCTCTGGCTTCGATGCGTTTGCAGCTTCGGCAGCACTCGACGGGCGGCAGGTCGCCGACCCGCAAAGTCGCCGAATGGTTTGAAAATTTTCGTGAGAAATTTAGATAAACGTAACATTTCGGCTGGATTTTTTACCGCAAATCGTTGTATGCTTTGTTCCCAATGGCACAATATATTGTTGAAATCGAAAAAAAGCCTCGAAAGTTCATCACGATTAGTTACGAGCGGTAAGTTTTAATAAAGAAATCATAAATAATAGGGGACGGTCATCATCAATGAAAAATAATAATCTGCAAATCTTTATAGACGAGCCGCCGATCACGGGCGCAAAAATCATCGTCATCGGGGTCGGCGGCGGCGGCAGCAACGCGGTCAATCGAATGATTGAAGCCGGAATTAAAAAAGTTGATTTTATTGTAGTTAATACCGACGTGCAGGCTCTCAACCACTCAAAAGCTCCGGTCAAAATCCAACTCGGCAGCGAATTAACACGCGGTTTGGGCGCGGGCGCGAACCCGGAAGTCGGTCGTCAAGCCGCCATCGAAGATACGGAAAAAATTATTGATGTTTTGCAGGGCGCGGATATGGTTTTCGTGACCACCGGACTCGGCGGCGGAACCGGAACCGGAGCCGCGCCGGTGATCGCTGCGCTCGCCATCGAATTGGGAGCGTTGACCGTCGCCGTCGTTACCAAACCGTTCACCGTCGAAGGCAAGAAACGGATGCGGCAAGCCGAAGAAGGTTTAGCCGAACTGCGCGGTTGTGTGGACACGATTATTACGATTCCGAATTCAAAATTAAAAGAAGTCGAAGAGAAAATTTCGATTATGGAAGCGTTCCGCCGCGCCGACGAAATTCTCCTGCAAGCCGTTCAGGGCATTTCCGATTTGATTACCGTGCCGGGCATCATCAATCTCGATTTCGCCGATGTCAAATCGGTGATGCAGGGAATGGGCGTGGCGTTGATGGGCATCGGACACGGAACCGGCGACGGCGCGGCGATCAAAGCGATGAAGGCGGCGATTGACTCTAAACTGCTCGAAGAAAATTCGATCAAAGGCGCGAAAGGCGCACTCATCAACATCACCGGCTCGGAAAATATGCCGCTCGACGAAATCGAAGAAGCGATTTCGCTGATTCACAAAGAAGCGCACGAAGACGCAAACATTATTTTCGGAACGGTCTTTGACGAAAGTATGAACGATTCGGTAAAAATCACCGTCATCGCCACCGGTTTTGACGGCAAACAAATGACCGTGCCGGTGACGACCGCGCCGGAGGCTTCGACTCACGCGGTCGCCAATTTCGGCGGTCAAACAAATTACAATTCTTTGGACAATAAAAAAGACGAAGACATAAATGTTCCCACGTTTATTCGTCGGCAGGCGGATTAAAATTGGTAGAGTGCGGAGATAACTGAGAAAGTGAAGCAGCAACTTAAACTAAGTTGTAAAGTTTTTACTCTTTACTCTCTACTCACAACTTTTAAAAATGGGAGACAAAACAAATATGCGTAATTTTTCAGGGCAGTCGGAACAAACGGAACCGCGAAAGAAATCGCCGCCGCCCGCTGAAACGAATGCCGAAACTTTCTACTACAAAAAGCAGATTGACACGCGCACGAAAATGGTTTTCGTTCTCACGGACGGCGAAGAAATCAAAGGCACTATCGAATGGTATGACCTCGACGCTTTGAAGGTCAACCGCACCGACGCGCCGAATATTCTGCTGTCGAAACACAGCATAAAATATATGTATAAGGCGGAAGACGGCAAGTAAAGAGGGAAAAGGCAAAAGGGAAAAGGCGAAAGTGAAGAATTTACTCTTTGCTTTTGTCTTTTGTCTTTTGCTAAATCTCAAAACCGAAATAAAATATAGTTTGTGAACAATCAAATCGCCGAGGAAAATACACAGTTTGACCGATCAGTTCTGCCGCGCATCGGTATTACGATGGGAGATGCTGCCGGAATCGGGGCGGAAATTACGCTCAAGGCGTTAGCGGATGAAAGTCTGAAAAAAATCTGTTTGCCGGTCGTCATCGGCGACGCGGCGTTTCTTAGAGGTCAGGCGCGGGATTTGGGAATCGAATTCGATTTTGTAAATGCCACAGAAAATTTTCAGCCGGCGGAAAATCAAATTGCCGTTTATGATCTGCGAAATCTCGGAAACGAAATTGTTATCGGCAAAGATTCCGCGCCGACCGGAAAAGCCGCCGCCGAGTATATCGAAGCGGCGGTTAAACTTTGGCGTGACGGAAAAATTGACGCGCTGGCGACCGCGCCGATCAGCAAAAAAGCGATTGCGCTCGGCGGTTATGATTATCCCGGACATACGGAATTTCTCGCCGAACTAACCGGCACGCGCGAATTTGCGATGAGCTTTTTTGCCGGAGATTTGCGCGTCGTGCTGCTTTCGACGCACGTCAGTCTGCGCGAGGCAATTGATTTAGTCAAAAAAGAAAAGCTGGTCGAGTTGATAAAATTTTCCCACCGAAAAATCTCTGAACTACTGAAAAAAGATGCGCGAATCGCGGTTGCCGGAATCAATCCGCACGCTTCGGAAGGCGGAATGTTCGGCGCGGAAGAAGCGGACGAAATCATTCCGGCAATCAATGAATGCCGCGAAAGATACGGCATCAATGTCTCCGGCGCGTTTTCGCCCGACACGATTTTTCTGCGCGGATTTAAAGGCGAATTCGACGCGGTGATCGCCTGTTACCACGATCAGGCGACGATTGCCGTTAAATGTTTGTCATTCGGCGCGTCGGTTAACGTCACGCTCGGTTTGCCGCTCGTCAGAACTTCGGTTGACCACGGAACGGCTTTCGATATTGCAGGAAAAGGCGTTGCCGACGCTTCGAGTATGCGAGCCGCCGTCAGGCTGGCGGCAAAGTTAGCGGCGAATTCGTAAAAGCGGCGAAAAATTTGTTATCATAAAATCCAGATTTGGAAACGACAATTATTTATAATGAACGAAGAGCAAAGCGACAAACCCGCGATAGTTTTGATTGCCGATGACGATCCGGCTATTTTGCGGCTGGTCAAAGCAATAGTCGAAAAAGAGGGTTACACAGTGGTAGCGGCGCGCGACGGCAAGGAAGCATATAAATTTTTGCAATCGGGCGAACCTTTTGCGGCGGCGGTTTTTGATGTCGTAATGCCGTATATTCAAGGCACGGAATTAGTCCGCTATATGCAGTCGGAAAAGCGTCTGATGAAAATTCCCGTGCTGATGATGACGGCGGAACAAAATCCGCGACTTTCATCCGATAGTTTTTCGGCGGGCGCGGTCGCCTTTTTGCCGAAGCCGTTCACGACTTCGCAACTGCAAACAATGTTGCGGATGTGCGTCCAGCGCAGTCAGGGAAACGCCAAATAAATTTTTCATAACTCGGTCAAAGGAGAATCCTTATAGTGTCTAAACGCAAATTACTTCTGGCTGACGATTCGGTCACGATTCAAAAAGTCGTCAATCTGACTTTTGCCGATGAAGGCATCGAAGTTATCGCGGTCGGCGACGGCGATACGGCGATGCTGAAATTTGTCGAATCCATACCGGATT
This sequence comes from Pyrinomonadaceae bacterium, assembly GCA_026785925.1. Lineage (GTDB taxonomy): Bacteria > Acidobacteriota > Blastocatellia > Pyrinomonadales > Pyrinomonadaceae. The sequence goes on along the minus strand of JAJAZE010000390.1, from coordinate 8,771 downwards.
TGGTGATGGTTGATGTCAATATGCCCGGCATTGACGGTTATCGGATTTGCGAAATGATTAAGCAGGACGAAGAAACCAGGCATATTCCGGTGATTTTGCTGGTCGGCTCGTTCGAGCCGTTCGACGAAGCGGAAGCGCACCGTGTCGGAGCCGACGATTTTCTGACCAAGCCGTTTCAGTCAATCCGCCAATTAGTCAACAAAGTTTCCGATTTGCTTAATGTGAAATCGAATGAAGCCGATTTTTCTTTTCCGATTGAGACAGCCGCGACCGTCAACAGTTTTGACGATACATTGGAAATGAAATTGGGAGGCGAACCGTCCATTTCTGAGCCGCCAACCGAAAATCTCGGCGATGCCGGAATGGACGACGAGATGATTCAAACGGCACAAGTCGGCAGTTTGCCGATTGACGAAACAATCAAATACGAGTCGGAGCCGATTTCTGAATTGGACTCCGAACCAATTTACGAAGCGTTTTCCGCAGATATTCATTCACCGGAGCCGTCGAACGATTTTGAGAATTCGGTCGCTGAATCGGTGCAGGATTCAACCGAAACTGAAAACGATCTGACGGAAACTGACGAAAGTTTGATGGAAAATGAGTTTGTTCCGGGCGATAGCTTCCCGGAAAGCGTGACGGTTGCGGAAAAGAAGAAATTTCTGCCGCCGTTTGATTTTAATGATTTCGATTTGCTGGATTTTCCAAAGGCTGAACAGTCGGCGGTTTTAGACGAAATAAACTCGCCGACAAATTCTGAAAGTCTTGGGGAAATGTCTGACGAGAACAAAAATACATTAACGGAAATATCCGAAACTGACGCTGCCGCGACATTTGAAACATCGGTTGAAAAAGCGAAGACTGCGGAAAGTTCGGTGCAGATGGGAAGTTTTTCGCCTGAACTAATCGAAGCTATCGCCGACCGCGTGGTCGAAAAACTCTCGACCGAAGTTATTAAAGAAATCGTCCGCGAAGTCATCGCGCAAACAGAACGAAAAACGTAGGCGAACGAATAAAATTAAAACAATTAAGCGGTTAGTTTTCGCCCGAAAAGTTGAAAACTAGCCGCTCTTCAGTTATTAGTCAACAGTTATCAGTTATCATTTAAGAACAGTTAACTGTTGACTGATAACTGTTGACTGATAACTGATAACTGAAATTATGGAAATCCCAAAATCATATAATCCGAAAGAAGCCGAAGCGACGCATTATCAAACTTGGGAGGCGAATAATTGTTTTGCGCCGGAAATCAATGAAAATCCCAATGCAAAACCGTTTTCAATTGTTATTCCGCCGCCGAACGTCACCGGCAGTCTGCACATCGGACACGCTTTGCAGCATACTTTGATGGATGTTTTGACCCGTTGGAAACGAATGCTCGGCTATCGAACTTTGTTTCTCGTCGGCGTTGACCACGCGGGAATTTCGACGCAGTTGATGGTCACGCGGCAACTAAAAAAAGACGAACACAAAATGCCGCCGGACATCGGGCGCGAAGCCTTTGTCGAAAAAGTTTGGGCGTGGAAAAACCGATACGGCGACACGATTACTAATCAAATTCGCCGCGAAGGTTTGTCGGTTGACTGGTCGCGCGAGCGTTTTACGATGGACGAAAGTTTATCGAAAGCCGTCCGCGAAGTTTTCGTTAGATTATACGAAGAAGGCTGGATTTATCGCGGCAAACGGATTGTCAATTGGTGTCCGAAAGACAAAACCGTGCTGTCGGATTTGGAAGTCAAAGAGGAAACCAAAAAAGATGGCAAACTTTTTTACTTGAATTATCCGGTCAAAGATTCCGACGTGAAACTTACCGTCGCCACGACGCGCCCCGAAACAATGCTCGGCGACGCGGCGGTGGCGGTTAATCCCGACGATGAAAGGTATCGAGATTTAATCGGCAAAACAATCGAACTGCCTTTAACCGGACGTGAAATTCCGATTATCGCCGACGAATATGTTGACACAAATTTCGGAACCGGCGCGGTGAAAATCACGCCCGCGCACGATCCGAACGATTACGAAATTGGCTTGCGCCACGATTTGCCGCAAATCAGCGTGATGAATCAGGACGCGACGATGAACGCGGAAGCGGGCGCAGAATTTGAAGGTTTGGAGAGATACAAAGCGCGTGAGAAAGTCGTCGAGAAATTTGAAGAACTCGGCTTGCTTGAAAAGATTGACGATTACGAAATGGTTTTGCCGGTTTGCGAACGCTGTAAAACCGTCGTCGAACCTTTTTTGTCGGAGCAGTGGTTTGTCAAGATGTCGGAGATGCGCGATTTGGCTTTGGATTTAATGCGAACCGAAGAATCGCCGCATTTCTACCCGCGAGTTCCGCACGAAAAAGTTTATACGGTGTGGCTCGAAAATTTGAAGGATTGGACGATTTCGCGGCAGCTTTGGTGGGGACATCAAATTCCCGCGTGGTATGACGAGGCTGGAAATATCTACGTCGCGCGGACGAAAGAAGCGGCGATGGAGCAGGCGAAAACTGCAAAATTGATGCAGGACGCGGACGTTCTCGACACCTGGTTTTCGTCGGCTTTGTGGGCTTTTTCAACTCTCGGCTGGGATGGCGAAACAACCGAAACTGAAGATTTAAAGTTGTTTTATCCGACCGATGTGCTGGTGACGGGACGCGATATTATTTTCCTCTGGGTTTCGCGGATGGTAATGTCAGGTTTGAAATTTACCGGCGAGAAACCATTCAAAGACGTGATTATTCACGGCACGGTTTTGGACAAAAACGGGCAGCGAATGTCGAAAACCAAAGGCAACGGCGTTGACCCGCTCGATGTTTTCGACAAATACGGAGTTGACGCGACGCGCATCACGCTCGCCGGTTCGTCAACCGGCGTTGATTTTGCGTGGCGCGACGAAAAAGTCGAATCGTTCCGCAATTTCGCCAACAAAATCTGGAATGCGACGCGCTTTTGTTTGATGAATTCGGAAGGCGCGAAAGTGGACGCGGCAAGTTTGACGAATGCCGAAAGCCTGAACGATAGATGGATAATTTCGCGTCTCAATAAAACGACATTCGCGTTAAATAAAGCTCTCGCAACTTATCAGTTTCACGAAGCCGTGCAGATTCTTTACCATTTTTTCTGGGACGATTTTTGCGATTGGTATATCGAACTGGTCAAAGACGAAATTACGTCCGACACGGTTAACACCAAACGCGATGCGGCGCGGACGAGAATTTTGACGATTCTCGAACAAGCCCTGCGTCTGCTGCATCCGTTTATGCCTTTCCTGACCGAAGAACTCTGGCAAAAACTGCCGGAAGTTTCGAGCAAACTACATAACGATGCTTACCAAAACGCGCCGCAAACGATAATGCTCGCCGATTTTCCGACGGGCGACGCTGCGCTAACTGACGAACGCGCCGAATCGGAAATGCAAATCGTCATCGAACTGATTTCCAAAGTGCGAAACATTCGCGCCGAAATGAATATCAAACCGGGCGACAAACCGGCGATTCACGTGGCGGCGAATATTGATTTGCAGAAAATTTTCCAATCCAACGAAGCGCAGATTCTAAAACTCGCCCGCGCCGAAAAATTGCAAATCGCCGAATCTTTGGATGTGCCGAAAGCCTCGGCAAAAGCCGTTCTGACCGGCGGCGCGGAGATTGCCCTGCCGCTCGAAGGCTTGATTGATTTTGCCAAGGAAGGCGAGCGATTGAAAAATCAATTTGAAAAGCTCAATGTCGAAGGCGAAAGGTTGAACGGGCAGCTTTCCAATCGTAGTTTCGTCGAGAAAGCACCGGAAGAAAAAGTGTCTGATCTGCGCGCAAGAATCGCCGAAATAAATTTGCAAAAGCGGGCTTTGGAGCAAAATCTGGACGCTTTGCTGTAAAACAAAAATCGTGATTTTCAAAAATTAAATAAAAAAGAGTTGTATTATGCCCGAATTTAAAAAATACGGCGGAATAACCCGTGCCGAACTTATCAAACTGCAAAAAGATTTAGCCGATGAAGGAATTATCGTCCCCGAAGGCGACGACGTTGAGGTAAGCGCACCTTTCGGAGTCAAATTGCAGGCGACCTACGACGAGCCAAGAGAGACTTTGAAAATTTGCATCACCAAAAAACCTTTCTACATTCCCGAAGCGGAAATCTGGAAAATTGTTGATGCCGGAACCGCGCCGTATAGCGGCGAATAATCGAACTTATCAAATCGCAAAAATTGCAACTGAAAGTTAAAAAAAACTTCGTAATTTCACTTGCGGAATGAATGTGATGCGCGGAAAGTTGATTGCTAATTAAAAATTTGTGCCGCTGAAGTCAAACCATTTCTAAATTCTCGCTTCTTTTGAAATGAATCGGGAACTTTTTCAATTCAAAGGCGTGGTGTAAATACTTAAAAGCTGTGTTTCTCCTCGGTTTTTAATGTTTAGAGTGAATTGTGGTAGAGCCTGTCTTGGGAAGAAGACAGGCTTTTTTTGACTACTTTCCCAATTTTGATAATTTTCAGTCTATTGCGTTTGTTCTGTATTTGGATGATAATTCAAGATTCGTGAGTCAAAAGTTACGGTTAAATCCAAAATAATAAATCTTAAATAAAGCAAAATTATGACGAGTATTGACAGTTCTGAAATTCTCGGCGACATCGGCGAATTTCTTCGTGAAGACATCGGGCGCGGCGACATTACGACGCAGGCGACCGTTTCGCCGGACGTGCGCGGGATGGGAAAATTTTTGGCGAAGGAAAAGCTGGTGATTTGCGGTTTGGAAGTTGCCGAAGCCGTTTTCGCGCATCTCGATCCCGAATCGCCCGAACTCGACTCGACCTTTAACGAGGGCGACGAAGTGGAAGCCGGAACGATTTTCGCCACCTTAAAAGGTTACGCCGACGTGCTTTTGACGGGTGAGCGCGTCGCGCTGAATTTGATGCAGCGAATGTCGGGCGTGGCGACTTTGACGCGGGCGTATGTCAAGGCGATTGAAGGCACGGGCGCGACGATTATTGATACTCGCAAAACCACGCCGGGCTTACGAATGCTCGAAAAATACGCGGTCACCGTCGGCGGCGGCAAAAATCATCGGTTCGGTTTGGACGACGGCATTTTGATCAAAGATAATCACATCGCGCTGGCAGGCGGAATTACCAAAGCCGTCACCGCCGCAATATTAAAAGTCGGACATCTGCATAAAATCGAAGTTGAAATCAGCAATTGGGCGCAGCTTCGGGAAGCCATCGAAGCGGGCGCGGAAATAATTCTGCTCGACAATCAAACGCCCGGCGAAGCGGCGAAATTAGTCGAAATGGCGCGGCAGTTAAATCCCAATGTGCTGCTCGAAGCGTCGGGCGGAATGGATTTAGACCGCGTGCGCCTGTTCGCCGAAGCCGGTGTTGATTTAATTAGTGTCGGACGCTTGACGCACTCGGCGAAAGCGGCGGACATTTCCTTTAAGATTCACACGATTTAGAGCAATGAAAACTTATCAAATTATCGGCATTACCGTCGGCGCGTTCGTCGCCGGAACAATCGTGACCTTATCAATTCTCAATCCGCGCAATTACGCCGAAACGAGCGTAAACGCGGATGATTTCAATTTACGGACGCGCCGCTACACTATTTCTAAAAAATCTTTTTCGGGCGATGACGATGCCGGAGCAATTCGGTCTGTGGTTAAAGAAATCGGATTTATTTTAGCGCGACAAAAAACATACGGTCGAAGCTGGCAAGTCGTTGATTCAGCAATTGAAAAAAAATCGGCAGCCATCAAAGCGACAGTGCCGGTGGTCATTTTTACCGACGATTTGCAGGTTGCGGTGGAGTTTGAATCGGCTAAAAATGGGGATTCGACAAAAATGCAGATCGTTGTCAACGTGCGTTCAACTTCGCGCGTCGGCAATAGTGATTTAGGAGAAAATCGTCGGCATATCGTGCAGCTTTTGGAAGACTTAGATTTTTCTTTCGGCAATGAAAATTTCTAAATCGCCGCGTTTTCGCTTTTTGGAATTTCCTTGCTCGTCAACTCCCACATTTCCGCAGTCGGCTTGAAAATCGGCAGCCGCCAAATCAGCAAAGTCGAAACAATCAGCGCAATCGTGCAGGCGATGCCGCCCTCGATGCCGTAATTTTCGCCGGTCAGCCAGATTGGTCCGGCATCAATTTCTTTTAATAGCGGCGCGGTCGTCAGAAATTTAATGCCGCTGACTTCAATGCCGAAAATCGCGCCTTGAAACCAATTCCACATTAAGTGCAGACCGAACGGCAGCCACAAAGTTCGCGTTTTCAAATAAGCGATGCTGAACCAAAGACCGGCGAGCGCGGTGTTTAAGGCAGCAAAAAAAGTTACGTTGTCGTTTCCGAGATGTCCGGCGGCAAAGAACAGGGAAGTCAGCCCAATCGCCAGCCACGCGAGATTGACGCGGGCAAATGTCTGCAAAATATAACCGCGAAAAAACGCTTCTTCAAATGCCGCTCCGATAATAAATACTGCTAATGAGATGCCGAGCGTCAGCAAAATCGCCGAGCTGCCAAAGTTTTGATTCAAATCAAAGCGCAATCCGCCGAACGCGACGGCGATCAAAACCGCTAAACTTAAAGTTAACGCTCCTAGAACTGCACCGAAAAGCAAATCCTTCAACCAATTTCGCGTGAACCAAACGCCGAGTGCGCGAAACGGCAAATCTTCGAGGTATTTTCCGCTCAACCAGCCGAATAGCACCGCCAGAGCGAAAGCTGTTGCGCTATTCAATGAAATAAACAGCAAACTGCCCTGTTTAAAGTCTATGCCAGCCCGCAGAAATGCCGACTCAGCAGCCACGCTGACTAAAACGTCACAGATTATAAAAAAGAGTAAAAATATCAGAAATCGCCAACCGCTTCGCCAGCGTCCGGCGCGATTGATAAAAATTTCAAAAGGTTTCATAAAAACGTCGGCAAATCAATCTCTATAAAATTATAATTACATTCCAAGCGGCTAAATAAAAAAGCGCAGACGTTGTCTCTGCGCTTTTTTATCAATTTTGATTTTAAAACATTATTGTTGAGTAATTTCGGTCGGACTTGCCGGTTGTAAAATCAACGAATTTTGACCTGCCTGAATCGTAATCTGCTCATTCCAGAGCGCGAATCCGCTGCCGGTTTTCGTGATGGCGAACAGATAATAATTGTCGGGTTTAATATCCTTAAGCTGCGCTTTGCCGCTGCCGTCGGTGGTCACATTATAAGCCGTCTGTTTGCCGATTGCCGCAAACGCTTTTTTGTTGAGTTCGCCGTACTGACTGGGGAAAACAACCGACATTCCCAGAGCCGTCAGCAATCCCTGACCGGTGTCGTTTTCGATGTCGGCATCGTTCAAAATCGTGTCCACATCTTTTTTGAGCAAATAAAATCTGACGTTTCTAACCGGCTGTGCGCCGCCGGTTTTGCCCATCACTTTGGCTTCCAGACTGACCACGCCTTTATCCGGCACGACGGTTTCGGCTGAAGTGACGGTCGTCGTTGATGTCGGCATCGAAGAAGACGGCGGCGGAGCCGATGGAACGATGACCTGACTCGGCTGCGACGTTGACGGCACGACGATTTGATTCGGCGGCGCGTCGGTGCGAACGGTCGTCTCCCGCGTATTGCCGACCGGCGACTGCGTAGCGACTCGGACGTTGATGTTTCTTTGCGCGTCGTCGTCACCGTTTCGCAGAAACGCGAACAAAACGAACACCAGCACGACACCCAAAAGTCCGAGCGGAATAAAAGCCCATTTCGGAAAACCGCTGTCTTCCTCGACAAATTCCTGCACGACGACGCGCGGCTGCACGGTCGGTCGGACAAACGGATGACCGCAATTCGGACACGCGGCGGCGGTCGCGGAAACTTCGTGAGCGCATTCTGGACAAACTATTAAAGACATAAAAAAAATCCTCCTGGTTTTCAACAGGCTAAATAATAACACTTTTTTACAGGGAAAAGGTAGATAAATTTTCAGCCGTCCAAACCCTGAATCGAAATGCGAATTAAGTCGGATAAAGAATCATTTGTTAATTTCAATCAATATATTGATTGAAATATCACAATCGCCGACTCGATAATTCACAGGCTATTGCTAATGGAAAAAGTCACTAAAACCGGACGACGCGGCGTTGGCTTAATCGGCAGTGAGTAGATGAAATTTTTCGGGTAACTTATAATTTTCGGACTTTCCGCAATGCTGATAATTTTGTCCGAAACAGCAAAAGTTTTTGGTTGACTTTGATAACTCAAAGTGTTAATTCTTCATTAAATCTACTAAAAATTGACGAATTTAAAAACGTCTGAATTTTCTAAAATAAAGAAAACAGTTTGATGAACAAAGAGCCGAATTTTACGGAACTTTCTGTCTGCCGAGTAAAAAGCAGCGGCGCAATCGTTTATGAAACAGACGCGCTCGCGGTTGAAGAACCGCTGGAAATCCGGCTCGGCTTTATTGAAAATGCTCGACCGACGCACAAAAGTATTTCAATTACGATGCGAACACCGGGCGACGATTTCGAGCTTGCCGCCGGTTTTTTGTTCACCGAAGGCATTATCGAATCAGCCGCGCAAATCAACAAAATCGGCTACTGCGGCGTTCCCGCAAAAGCTGAAAATCGGCGAAATACGGTGCGCGTTGATTTGCGCTCCGACGTGCAAATTGACTTCAAACGGCTGGAACGCCATTTTTATACGAGTTCGAGCTGCGGCGTGTGCGGTAAAACTTCGATTGAGGCTTTGCAAACCGGCGTTTGTCGGCTGCAAGAGAAGGCGAAACCGGTTTTTGCGGCGGAGACAATTCATCGTT
>JAJAZE010000389.1 GCA_026785925.1 Pyrinomonadaceae bacterium | reverse complement strand
GCGAATGCTGGCTTATTCGTCCATCGCGCACGCCGGTTACGCGCTCGTCGGATTTATCGGCGCGGGAATGGCGACGACGATTGCCAAGCGCGATGAAGCAGTCGCCTCGGTCGCTTTTTATATGCTGACTTACGCGGTGACGAATTTAGGCGCGTTTGCGATTGTTAATTTGCTGGCGCAGAAAAACGACCGCCGCACTGAATTTGAAGATTACAACGGCATCGGTTTCAAAACGCCGGTGCTGGCTTTTTCGCTCTCGCTATTTATGCTCTCGCTTTTAGGCTTGCCGCTGACGGCGGGTTTTATGGGCAAAGTGCTGGTTTTCCGTCCCGCGCTCGAAGCCGGAGATACTCTGCTGACGCTGCTGGTCGTCGTCGCCGTCGTTAATACGGCGATTTCGGCGTTTTATTATCTGCGCTTGATTGTCGTGATGTTCTTCCGCGAACGCGCCGACGAATGGGTTGCGCCGCGCGTTCCGGCGAGTCTGACGGCGGTTTTAATTATCACGGTTTTGGGCGTTCTCTATTTCGGCATTCTGAGCGACGGCGTGATCGAAAAATTTTCGCAGTCACCGGCGACGGTGCGAAGCGCAAAGTAAAAAGTGAAAAGACAAAAGGCAAAAGTTGAGATTTCATTCGATACTTTTGCCCTTTGCCTTTTCACTTTCAAGATATGGATAATGCAGCCGATATTCGGGAAAAGCTAGGCGCGGAGTGGCTTCCCGACATTTATCGCGTCAAAGTTCGCTCGCAGCGGACACGCGCTCACCGACTTGAAATTCCCGAAACCGAAAACCGCGCCGTCATCCAGCACACTTTGCTCGGCATCGAATTAAAAGTCGGCAATCAACGCTTTGCATGTCCCGATTTATCAACCGCCAGATACTTGCAGATTTTCGCCCGGCTCGGCTGTCAGGCGGTCGCCGTGCCGTATGACATCACGAAAATCTCGACGCTCGCCGACGAACTCGAATCGGCGTGGCAGAAAATTCTTCTGCTTCTCGAAAGCGCGGCGATAGATAAAACCGCGCCGGTCAAAGGTCGCCTGCGTTCAAATTTAATCAAAGAAATTCGCCGCGAAATAGAAACAATCGGCGCGGGTTCACTGATGCCGGAATTCAAACAAACCACGAAACAAAGGCGTTAGCGGTAAGTGCTAAACGGTAAGTGGTAAGTAAAAATCTAAGAACTTACCACTTACCGTTTAGCACTTACCACTTTCATTACAACTTTCAAAAGTGCTAATATAATCTGATTATTATGTTAGATTCAACACCATCAGCCATTTTACAATCCGAAACGCTGCCGTTTCCGTTTAATAATCGTCCTTTTTGCCGGTATGAGCCGATTGAACAGAAAATCGAACACGCGAAAGTTTTGATCGTCAATGATTTGCTGCGTTACGACGATGATTTGTCTGATTTGGCGCGTGAAGAATGGAACGGCTCGAAAGAAACCAAACTGCGTTTCGAGCGCAAAATTTCAGGGATGGCGTGTGATAATATCGCCAAAAATGTTCTGCGG
>JAJAZE010000388.1 GCA_026785925.1 Pyrinomonadaceae bacterium | reverse complement strand
TGTTCAGCCTGACGATTCTCAAACCATTCGCGCACCAGACGCTTCGGCAAAGAACCGAGCGATTTACGCCCGACCGCGCCGCTTCGCATTATTTGCACGAAGTTTCGCAGCATCTTTCCGTTATCAATCACACGCGGAAAAGTCTTTTGGAAAATCGCTTTATCTTTCGTTGAAAGAACCGCGACGAGTAACGCGGGCATATCCTTCATAAAGCCTTTTTCACGCGCATAAATGGCGACTTTCGCCACAAATTCCGCGTCGAGATTTCTCGTCAATTCGAGAACTTTTTCAAGTTGTTCGCCCGCGTCCGCATAAAACGTCTGCGAAAAACAACCGGTCGCCGCAAACTGCGCGAGAGCCGCTTTCGGCGAAAATTTATAAGCCGTTCCGCCCGCTTCGTTCACCGTGTCGGTTTTCGGCGTGAACATTCCTCTGACCGTTTGAAATAAATTTTTATTTGCCATAATTCCCTCCTTTTGGGACAAGTTTTCGCATTCCATTTCGGAGCGAGATGTTAAAGTTTTAATTGTTTGAGAACGAGTGAAAATAAATAAATTCAATCGTATTTTGATAAATCAAAAGTGTCGTTTCTTCGCGGCTGTGCCGCCTGATGTGCGAAAAGGCTTTGCCTTTTCGGTAGGATTTTTCCTGCGATTTGCGGCTGCGCCGCCGCTTCAAGAGATGAGGCATAGCCTCAAAAAGAAGCAGGACGAGCAATGACGGCGAGGCGAAGCCGTCGCCGCACATCGGGCGGCACAGCCGCAGACTGGTTCAGCATTCACCCAAAATTTAAAGAAGCGACAAGGTTTGAAATGACATTTTTCGCTTTTCAGGCAATTGATGTAGTCATTCCGGCATTCGCTTCCAGAGTTAAAACGGCGACAAGATTTTGATGAAACATTCGCGCTCTACCAGACTGAGCTACGATTCGCCGAAGCGTATCGGTCGGATTTGAACCAACGACCACGACATTATCAATGTAGTTCCACCGGGCATTCGCCGCTTGGCAGTTATCAGTTATCAGTCATCAGTTATCACAAACCTGAGAATTGTTGACTGATAACTGATAACTGAAAATTGGTCGGTCGGGTGAGATTTGAACTCACGATTAACGGATTAAAAGTCCGCTGCTTTAAGCCAGACTTAGCTACCGACCGGAAAAATTACGAATTTCAAATTACGAATGAAAGCATAAATTGAAAATCAATATGGCTGACTCGACAGGATTTGAACTTGCATTTCACCGATTAACAGTCGGTTGCTTCCCCATTAGCTACGAGTCAATGAAAACTTTTAACGAACAATCCAAAATCCAAAATCAGAAATCCAAAATCGAATTTGGTAGGCAAACGCGGCGAAAAATTCGCATCGGCGGACGAAAGACAATCGTGTTCGTTGCGAACAAAGGGTAGGAATTTTTAGCATTCTTTCGTCCTCGCAAATCGTTCGACCGCGTTTGTTTTTGGGTAAGATTGATATTTAAAATTGAATCGGGGCAACAGGACTCGAACCTGTAATCTTGCGGTAATCTGCCGCTAATATCGCTCATAAGACGACTGTTTTACCATTAAACTATGCCCCGCAAAATTGATTGGTCGGAACAAAAGGACTCGAACCTTTACTCTTCCGGTTATCAGCCGAACGCTTTGCCAAATTAAGCTATGTTCCGGGAAAAAATTGGTGGCGGGAGCAGGATTTAAACCTGCCGGTTTACGGAATATGAACCCGTCGAGCCGTCATTGCTCCATTCCCGCAGTATAAAAATTTGTTGGAGGCGAAGGCGAGATTTGAACTCGCATCGTTCTGTTTACAAGACAGACGCTCTGTTTTCGTTAAGCTACTCCGCCAAGTGAATTTGGGAATTCGGATTCTGGACTGCGGATTGAAATAAATCACAATTCCCAAATTGAAGTGGTTGCGGTGAAAGGACTCGAACCTTTACTCTTCGGTTTATGAGACCGAAGCTTTAATCCGGTTAAGCTACACCGCTAAACAGATTTTGGGTTTGGAATTCAGAATTGCGGATTTAATGCCAATCCAAAATCCAAAATCGCCAATCCCAAATCGAATCGGTGGACGTTTTTGGTATCGCGCCAAACTCTTCGGCTTTTCAGACCGACGCTGATCTGTCTCAGCTAAACGTCCGGGTAAATTTATGCCGCCGCGCCTTTTGCTTTCGGTTTCGCCTTTGCTTTGACTTTCGGCTGATCGTTTTGGCGTTGGTTGATTGATTCGGCTTCGAGTTCGAGCGCGTCGCGGACGGCGTTGACGATTTCCGCGATTCTGCGGATTTTGTAAAGGCTGTCGGCGCGGTGCGCTTTGGTGTCCATCGTGAAATCGAACGAAACGTGACGATAACAATCGCCCAAATTCAGTTGGATTTCGCCCCATTTCCATTCGCTGTCGCTTTCGTTCGGAAAATGCCGCGTGTCCTCGACGATG
>JAJAZE010000387.1 GCA_026785925.1 Pyrinomonadaceae bacterium | reverse complement strand
TTCTCGACCCGGCTGAAGCCTTCTTGTTTCATAATTTTCAGCCGCTTGTTTTTCTTATCAATCACGATTTCGATTTGCCGGTCTTTGGTTCCGAAAGTTCCTTTTTGCTCGTAAAGTTCGAGCGTCAGTTTGTCTTCGTCTCGCTTGACGATCCGGTATTTTCCTTCCTGTTTAATCGGCGGATAACCGGTTTGCAGAAATTTTCCGTCGGCAAACGTCCATTCGAGAAACCAAACTCTCGAACGCCCGCTTTTATCTTTGGGAAACTCGCCGACCAATCGCCATTTTCCCTGAATAAATGTTTCGTCGTCCTGCGCCGAAATCACACAGGACGAAAACGGCATCAGCCCTAACGCCGCGATTGAAATTAAACCGAGTAACAATTTTCTCATCATTTTTCCGTCTTTCCTCCAATATTTTCCAACTTCAAAAGCCCTGCCGCTGCCTTCGGTCAATTCGTCATTCCTTACTCTCTTGAATTGATAAGACGTTTCGGGAAAAACATTTCATCTTGTTTAGAAAATAAAAAGTGGTAGTTTTTCAACCGCTCCTTAAATCGTATTCCACTCGACAAACTTTTCCCTGTTTAACCGATGCCGAAAACAACGCGCAAAATGACCGGCGAGTTGGCAAGCAGAATGGTCAAAAGGGCGCGCGGGCGTTTGATGTCCTCGGCGAGATAATACATTCGCGGCGGAAAATAAATGAGCAGCGCGATAAAAGTGATAAAGAAAAGTCTGCCGAGAAAATCCGTTACGCCCGAAGGCGGTCGGGACGGAAAAGACAGCAGCATATTCAGCACCAGCTCGAACGCGATCATATTCAGGTAAAGACACGCATCGCCGACGGTTTCCGCAAACGGGTCGCGCAGGAATTCGAATGACGGATCTTTCTTCGGCGGCGAAAAATAGCGATAAACGACGTAGGTTTGCAGCGCGGCGAGAAACATTCCGAAAAACACCGCCGGCACAAAAGTCGCGCCGTCCAATTCTTTGTCGCCGTAGAAGAATTGAAAAATATAGGCGATGATAAAACAGACGATTAGTATATTCAGACAGAAATAAAGAACCGGATTGAATAAACAACCCGCCACCGATTCTTCAGAATTGACGGATTTCGCGCCGCCGCGCCGCCGGTGAAAATGCCAACGCTTGAGCGTCGTGCCGAGCGGCGGCAAAATAAAAATTCCCAGACAGAAAAGAAACAACAGGTAATACGCGACCAAATTTCCCGCATTTGCTTTTTGAATCAGACCGATAAATTTGTCGGTCAGAAAATTCATCGCCACCAGATTCAGCACAAAAACGAGAACGTCGAGCAGCATACCGCGATTGGTCGGAGCGAACAGACTTTTCAAAGTTTTTATAAAAGATTCCATTTTGCGTGTCTCCTCAAAAAATCCGCACGCGAAAGAAAAAATAAAGAAACGACGGCAGATTCGCCAGCAAAATCGTCAGCCAGACGATTGGGCGGTGGATGTCTTCGGCGAGATAAAAATTGCGCGGCGGAAAATAGAACAGACAAAGCATCAGCAGATAAAGGATGGAAGAGGAAAAAACTTCCCCGCCGTTTTTGACTCCCTCGCCATAAAGATCACTGAACAGATAACCCCAGAAAATCTGAAAGCAAATCATATTCAGAAAAATGCACAAATCGCCGAGCGCGGCGGCGAGCGGCGTTTCAAGAAACTTTCGGAGGCGGTCAAAAAACGGTAGTTCGAGCGAATACAAGATTTCGTAAATCGAAAAGCCTGAAAGATCGTAA
>JAJAZE010000386.1 GCA_026785925.1 Pyrinomonadaceae bacterium | reverse complement strand
GGCTGACGATGCGTAAGGCTTTGGCGCGATCTTGCTTGATCCACCACGCCAAATCTTCAAAAGCCGCCATATCAAATTCCAAGTTTCTCAAGCGTTTCCTCCAAACTGATGCCCGTCGTGCGGTCTTTCGCTTCCAGTAAACGCTTTTTCATCGTTTCGCTTTTGGTTAGATAAGCCGTTTCCTTTTCGGATTCGATTTCGTGACAAATTTCTATCGGCACGATGACACCGACCGGATTGCCTTTCGCGTCGGAAATGTATTGAATGTCTGTCATAACGGTTAAATTATATCAAAGAATCTGCCCGATGTTGTTGTAAATCTGATCGTAATTGCGCTTGGAATTAAACGGCGGATCAACATAACAAAGGTCAACCGTTTCGTCGCGGACGAATTTGCATAAGACATCGAGGTTGTCGCCGTAAAAGAGTTTGTTCACAGATTCGGTTGACGTTTCAACTCTGATTCAAAGGGCGTGAACATTATGCCGTTATCATTGGGAAAAGGCTCGGTGTGGTCGTTTTTGCCAAGCCAAATTTCAAGCGGAATACCGTCGGGAAAAGCCATACAATTACGATTGGGTATTTCACGTCCGGCGAAATGCTGACAATACCAGCAAGTTTCGCTGATAATCGGAATGAAATTTCAGCACCGTCTAAAACGTATCTTGCCATATTAATTAACGGCTATAACTTGAAAACGAGCGCGCCATTATTTTTAACCGTTTCGGCGCGGGTAGCGAGAATTATTTGTGCGCGACGATGGCGCGGGCAACCAAACCGATGCCGCCTGCGAGCAGGACGAGCATTACGATCGTGTTGAAAAGACTCGTCGGCTGAAAATAGATGTTTAGATTCGTGATGATGCCCGCGAAAATTATCACGATGCCGACGAATAAAAGCAGCCAGCCGACGATTGATTTGCCGTTAAAAAATAAAATCCCGATGCCGAATATCAGCGGCACGAGCGTTAAACCGAACGCGCTGCGCCCGTAGAAAGACCAAAAGCCGCTCGTGACAGTGACTTGATCGGTCAGCAGATACGCGCCCGCGACCGCCATTCCCAAGCCGATGAAAAACTCGATGATGCCGCCGGAAGTTCCGCCCGCACCGTTAAATTTCGATTCGTAATTCATAAATTCAATAGTTAGATTTTCGTCTTCGTTCAGAGTCCAAACTTTAGTTTGCCCCGCCAGCGAAGCGCGGCGGGAAGAACACGCTCAAGCGTGGACTCTGAACGAAAACGAAAATCCTGCTGAACTGTCGTTCCCCTTATTTCCGCATCTCGATCAGCATCGCTTCTATTTCCGATTTCAAGTGCTTCGTCACGGCGGCGTATTGCGCTTCGTTATCCATTTCCGGCGTGATGATTTCACGCGGCAAAAACGGTTTGCCGTAGCGGATTTTGGTTTTCGAGAAACTGATTTTGCCGGAACTGCGTCCCCAAACTTTGTAAAAACCGTCGAGCGCGACCGGCACGACGGGAACGTCGAGTTCGACTGCCAAAATCGCCGCGCCTTTTTTAAATTCGTGCAGTTCGCCGTCAAAAGCGCGCGCGCCTTCGGGGAAAATCGTCAGGATTTTGCCGTGTTTCAAGCCGACCGCGCTGGCTTTCATCGCCTTTAAAAGCTGCGTGTCCGCGTCAACCGGCACGGTGTTTAGGAACGATGCGACCCACCGCATAAAATCATTGCTGAAAAACTGGCTCGCGCCGACGGCGAAAGCATTTTTGAGATTGTCGAAACCGTATTCGCTCGTCACCAGAAACGGATCGAGATAGCTTTGATGATTCGGGGCGACGATAAACGGGCGTTTCAGGTTTTCCAGATTCTCTTTGCCCGAAACTTCCATTCGGAAAAAGATGCGGGCGATTAAATTGAAGACTTTGAAAATGGCGTAGACCAAACCCATTCCGAAGGGACGCGATTTGAGAATGCCCTGCACTTCCGGCATATTGTTGTCGCTTTCGCGGACGATTTTTCCCCAGTTAAAATCGGTTTCGACGATTTCGGCGTTCGCGCCGCCCGCCTGTTTTTCGACGAGCGCGACGACTTCTTTAACCGTCAAAGCGTTCGCCGCTTCGTCGCCGTCGAATTCGATGTTGAAGGCTTGCTCCAATCCGGCGAAAACTTCGGCGCGTGATAACGAATCGAGTCCGAAATCAATTTCAAGGCTCATCGCCGGATGAATCGCTTCGGCTTGCTCGGAATTTTGTTTGATAAGTTTCGTCAATTGTTTGGCGATTGGCGATTCCATCAACTGCGAATCTTCGGCGGTGAATTCGAGTTTTTTAACCAGCGGCGCGTCGCCCGAATCAAATTTGTTGTCGGCGATTTCTTTGGCGACTTCAAACCGGCGGACTTTGCGCGTCGCCGTGCGCGGCAGCGGTTCGCTGCGGACGATGTATTCGCGGACGCGCTGATATTCGGGCAATTCGCGCCCTAAATCGTCAAATTCGTGGCGAATCGCTTCGCGCGAATTCGAGATGTTGTTTTTCTTCAAATAATCGAAATCCGGCACGACGACGGCGACTAATTTTTCCGCGCCCGCCATCTTTGAAGTCTCGTCTTTGACACCGATAATGCACATTTCGCCGACCATCGGCGTTTTTGAGTAATGAACTTCCAAATCTTCCGGGTGAATGTTTTTCCCGTTCGGCAGCACGATGACATCTTTCGAGCGTCCGACGATGTGCAGATTACCGTTTTCGTCAATTTTTCCCAAATCGCCCGATTTAAACCAGCCGTCTTCGGTGAACGCTTCTTTGGTCGCTTCCGGGTTTTTGTAATAGCCGGAAAAAACCATTTTGCCTTTAATCAAGACTTCGCCCGCGCCTTCGTCGTTTAGTTCGCCGATTTTCGTTTCGGCGTAATTAACGGCTTTGCCGACCGAGCCGACGACGTTATCTTCAAACCGTGTGCAGGAAACCGCCCCGGATGTTTCGGTCAAACCGTAACCTTGAATCATCGTGATGCCGAGCGCGTGATAATCTTCGGCGATTTTCTCGTCAAACCGCGAACCGGCGGAAATCGTAAAGTCGAGCTTGCCGCCGAAACCGTCGTGAACTTTGCCGAAAAATCGTTTGCCGAGATTGATATTAAACTTCTCGCGCAAAAATAAATTAAGTTTCAAAAGTTTGGCGAACAACGTGCGAACAACGATTGACTGCTGCGCCACGCCGTCGAAAATCTTTTTGTGAAACAGATACCAGAGACGCGGAACACCCGTTAAAAGCGTGATTTCTTTGGTTTGAAAAGCCTTCGTCAATTCGGCGGGCGCGAGTTCCTTAACGTAATAAACCGTGCCGCCGACCGACGCGATGACCCAGAGATTCACGACCTGCGCGAAAACGTGAAACAGCGGCAGGACGCTTAAAACGACTTCCGTTTCCTTCAAGTGCATCACCTCCTGACAGCCGACCGCTTCGTGATAAATGTTGCTGTGCGTCAGCGGAACGCCTTTCGGTGTGCCGGTCGTGCCGGAAGTGTAAGTTAGCTGCGCCAAATCTTCGGGTTTGGCGGGCGTTGGCTTGGCATCGAAATCAGCCGGGCGCGGCGTTTTCGCCCAATCTTCAAACGATTGAAAACCGTTGCTCGCTGCGGTGTTTTGCAGCACGACGGCGGGAATTTTTCTGCCGAGATTTTCTTCGAGCGCGTGGAAAGTCTTGATAAAGTCTTCGCCGATAAACGCCATTTTCGCTTCGGAATTATTGATAAAATTCGTCAGCGTTTCGAGTTCGGCGTGCGGGTCAATCGGGACGCAAACCGCGCCGCGAAACAGAATGCCGTAATACGCAATCGCCCAGCGCGGATGATTTTCGCCGATCAAAGCCACGCGGTCGCCGAACGCGATGCCTTCTTTCTCTAGCCGAAACGCAATCGAGCGCACCGCGTCGAGCATTTCGCCGTAAGTATATTTCCCGTCGGTTTCTTCGCCGACAATCCGCATCGCAAACTTATCGCGGCGCGACTCGGCGGCATCGGTGATTAGCTGGCAGAATGATTTTTCCATAGATATATTTTAACAGGATGGGCAGGATAGGCAGGATTTTTTCGCTTTTCTTACGATAATATTACATTCAAAATTAACATTTCTGTTGTGGAAATTATAAAAACAAAAACTATCCTGTAAATCCTGTCCATCCTGTTAAATTCACCTTTTTATTTATGCAAACGATTATATTCCAGTTTAGCATTGCCGAAATTAATTAATAAACCGACTTCGATGTCTGTTGCCTTCAAATAATTTATTACCTGCGCCTTGTGTTTGGGCATAATCCGACTGACGGATTTTAGTTCTAACAAAACTTTGGTTTCAACCAGCATATCGGCGTAAAAATCTCCGACAATAACGCCGCGAAACTTAACTTTCAAAGGAATCTGACAGACGACGTGCAAACCTTTTTGCCGCAAAGCGACAAACAAAGCCTTCTCGTAAACCGACTCCAAAAATCCCGCGCCGAGTTCACGGCTGACCTCAAACGACGCTTCCAAAATTTTCCCCGTCAAATCATCAAAAAGCATTTAATTGATTTATCCTGCTTATCCTGTCCATCCTGTTAAATTTTCGTTCGAGGAACGCGCACCCGCAAAGCATTCGGCACGATTTCAAACGTCGCCGGCAGTCGTCCGGGCAGTTCGCCGTCGGTTTCGATATGGATAATTTGATTTTTCTCTGCCGGGAAAACCTCGATTTTTTTGGCGGTAGTTGATTTCACTTCGGCGAGCGTCAGATGTGAGCCGTTATAAAGTTTGTAGGCGTTAAAAAGGATTTTCGCGGTTTTGATGTCGCCGATGTTGACGACATCGAGCAGTCCGTCGTTGATTTGCGCGTCGGGCGCGATTTTCATTCCGCCGCCGAAAAAGCGCGAATTGCAGACGCAGAAGTTTATCGTGTTCAGTGATTTTTCTTCGTTATCGTCAATTCTCACGCGGACGGTAACGAAATTCAAACCGAAAACTTCCTGCAAAGTCGAAAGCGCGAAACTCGTTTTGCCGCGCAGCAAATCGTTCGGCAGCCAGTTGAGCGGCGAAGACGTTTTCACGCGCTCGATAATGGACGCGCTCAAACCGAAACTTGAGACGTTTAAAAAATAACGCGAAACCTGCTCGCCCGCGTGATTGAAAAAGGTAA
Organism: Pyrinomonadaceae bacterium; assembly: GCA_026785925.1. Taxonomy (GTDB): domain Bacteria; phylum Acidobacteriota; class Blastocatellia; order Pyrinomonadales; family Pyrinomonadaceae. Next base: position 559 of record JAJAZE010000386.1, on the reverse strand, counting down.
CTTTTCCGACATCAATCGTTTTCGTTTCACCGCTTTGCAACGCTTTAGCGGCTTCACGCGAATCGTTCGGCATTCCCAGAGTTCGCCGAAAATCGCCGCCCGTCCCGTTCGGTAAAATGCCGAGTTCGCAATCTCTTCCGCTTTCTAAAATCCCGTTCGCCACTTCGTTGATCGTGCCGTCGCCGCCGCAGGCGATAATAAATCCGCGCCCGTTTTCAGCACCGCGCTTCGCCAGTAAAATGCCGTCGCCAGCCCGTTTGGTAAAGGCAATTTGAAACGCGCCGAAGTGCGCCCGCAAATCCGAAGCGATTCCCGCCCACGACGATTCGGTCGAACCGGCGGCTGATTTCGGGTTGACGATGACTAACGGAAGGCTCGAATCAATTGACATTGTAGGCAAGTGTAAGGGTAATTTAGCAAGTTGGCAATATCCAACGGACTGGAGCGCAAGCGTCCCGCTTGCAATGAGCGTCTGCTTCGGGCGCGAAAAAGCCTCGTTGAAAATTCAAGTTTCAGGTAATCGAACGCTTTTTCGCGCAAAAACCGCGCTCATTGCAAG
>JAJAZE010000385.1 GCA_026785925.1 Pyrinomonadaceae bacterium | reverse complement strand
CGGAGATTGAAATGGTTAAGATTCCTGCCGGTTCGTTTATGATGGGTTCGGATAATGGCGATAGCGACGAAAAACCTGTGCATCGCGTTAATATCAGTAAGAGTTTTTATATGGGCAAGTATGAAGTTAAGCAAGCGCAGTGGAAAGCCGTGATGGGAAATAATCCGAGTAGGTTTTCAGATTGCGGCGGTGATTGTCCGGTTGAACAGGTTTCGTGGGAGGACGTGCAGGATTTTCTCAAGCTGCTGAATAGAAAAGGCGAGGGAACATACCGTCTGCCGACTGAAGCCGAATGGGAATATGCGGCGCGGGCGGGTTCGACGACAAAATACAGCTATGGCAACGGCGAAAGTTCTTTGGAAACCTATGCGTGGTATGGCGCAAATTCGGGAAATAAAACGCATCCGGTCGGGCAGAAAGAAGCAAACGATTTCGGGCTGTATGATATGAGCGGGAATGTGTGGGAATGGTGTCAGGATTGGTATGGAAGTTATTCGGGTGGAACTGTAACGAATCCGACGGGAGCGACATCAGGCTATCTTCGGGTGCGTCGCGGCGGCAGTTGGAACCTCGATGCGGCGGTTCTGCGTTCGGCGGATCGCGACGGGTATGCGCCGTGGTATCATAGCTACGATCTCGGTTTTCGGGTGGTCAGGAATTAGTTACACTTTAGCTCTTTTACCCTTTTACTCTTTGTAAATTTTTTTAAATTGAGGTAGCTTGATAATGAAATTCGTCCGAAGCGAAGCCGCGACGAATTTCATTATCAAGCGCGTTTGAAGTAAAAAGACAAGACAGCAAAAAGACAAAAAATGCCGCGAAAGCGGCTCAAAATTTTGAAAATAGAAAAAAGTAAGGTTAAAGTCGGCGGGCGCAGAGCTGTAGCCCTTCCAGACCTGTTATTGTTTTTATCTTGTCTTTTGAACTTTATCTTGAGTGAATATCAGGTTTTATCATTCAAGCCAGCCATAATTTCAGGTCAGGAAGAACTACATCTCTGCGCCCACACTTCAATCGCAAACAAAATTGGGTTATCGTGAAATGTGTCGCTACTTCAAATGATCAACAAATTATTGAATCAGATTAGATTTTTGGTGTAAATTAAAAGTATGTCGGCTTTACCACAGAGAAAATATATTTCGCCCGAAGAATATTTAACGACGGAAAGAGAATCGCTCGAAAAGCACGAATATTTCGATGGCGAGATTTTTCTGATGGCTGGTTCGAGTTTAAAGCATGTAACCATTACGGGAAACATATCAGCCGAATTACACGCTCGGCTTAAAGGACGAAATTGTCGTCCTTTGCAATCGGATATGCGCGTTCATATTCCGAAAACCGGATTATTTACTTACCCGGATGTTTTGGTTGTGTGCGGCAAACCGGAGTTTTTGCCCGATGCAAATCTCGACACTTTGACGAATCCGGTTTTGATTGTTGAAGTTCTTTCCGCTTCAACCGAAAGTTACGACAAAAGTATAAAATTCGACAATTATCGTAGTCTGGAATCTTTACGCGAATACGTTTTGGTTTCGCAGGACGCAAAAAAAGTAATTCGCTACACAAAACAATCAGATGGAAGTTGGGTTTTGATGGATTTTATCGGCGACAAAACCGAAATCGTTTTATCTTCGATTGAATGCCGGCTTTCGATGGAAGATATTTACGACAAAGTTGATTTTGATTCTTAACTTTCCAGAGTGAAATTAAAAACTCGTCCGGTAGAATTTCACCGAATCGCCCGCCTGTAAAAACGTCAGCTTTTCTTCGTTCGGTGTGAAAAGTTCGACGTTCGTGCTGCCGATAATCTGCCAGCCGCCGGGCGATTCCAAAGAATAAATTCCCGTCTGTTTTCCCGCAATTCCGACGCTGCCTTTGGAAACTCTTAAACGCGGCGAATCTTTGCGCGGTGTCGCAATCTGCCCGTCAACTTCGCCCATATAAGAAAAACCCGGCAGAAATCCGAGCATATAAACGCGATAGGTGCGGGCGAGAAATAATTGGATGACTTTTTCGGGCGACAGATTATTTGTCTGCGCGACATATTCCAAATCGAGCGCGGATTCTTTATCGAATGAAACGGGAATTTTCACCGAACGCGATTCGACGGCGACGCAATCATTTAAGTTTTTCAAAGCGTTTTCCGTAAAATTCTTCACCGCCTCGAAAGCCGTCGGAAAAGCGGGAAAGTTTCGTCGGACAATCCGCACGTCGTAAAAAAAAGATAGCGAAGCGTAAGCAGGAACGATTTCGATCAAACCTGGAAATGAATTTCGGTCGAGAAAATCAGCCAGATTCAGCACCGAATTATTCAGCGCGACGGAAATCTCGCTGCCGAATTCGACGGTTAAAGCGTGGTCGCTAATCGGAAAAATTCGATAATTCATTCGTAACTCTCCAAAACGTCGAGCAGCGTCGGCTTTTCAGTTTCAATATCGGTGATTTTCGCGCGATTTTCCGATAAAAAAGAAATAATTTCGCCCAAAGAATCGTCGTCGGCTTCGCGCTCGAAACTGATCGAGATTGTTTCGCCGTGATTTTCGACGATAAAATTTTGCAGTTTCGCCGACAACTTTTCGCGCAGGTAGTTTTCCGAAACTCCGCTGACGGTAATTTTTACAGTCTGCGTTTGTTTGTTACGCCGTCGCAGGTTCGACGGCGTATCAACGGCGCGAATTTCGCCTTTTGAAATGACGGCGACGCGCCGGCAAAGCTCTTCGACTTCCGAAAGATTGTGCGAAGTCAGCAGAATCGAAACGCCTTTGAATGACAAAATCAAATCGCGCATCGTCTGCGCGGCGAGCGGGTCGAGCGAGCGCGTCGGTTCGTCCAGCAGCAAAATCGGCGGCTGCGGCAAAATCGCCCGCGCAATCGCCAGACGCTGTTTGTTGCCGGTTGAAAGCTCGGAAAATCGGCGTTTGGCTAATTCGTTCAACTCCAACTGCTCGAAAATTTCGGCGATGCGCTTTTTCGCGGCGGCATCTTTCAAACCGTAAAGCCGCGCGAAAAAAAGCAGATTTTGTTCTGCTGTCAAACGCCAGTAAAAACTTCGCTCCTCGGCGGTCGCCAATCCGATCAAAGAACGCACTCTGACTTCATCTCTAACCGAATCGAAAGTTTTCACGCGGACTTTCCCGGCGGTCGGCTGCACGAGCGTGGCGATAATTTTTGTGAGCGTGGTTTTGCCCGCACCGTTTCTGCCGATCAGTCCGAAAATTTCGCCGTCTCCGATTTCAAACGAAACATTTTTCAAGGCTTCGACCGCCGGTTTGACCGGCAATCGAAAAAACTTCTTGAGGCGCGGAAACGAAGTCGGATAAGTTTTGGAAAGATTTTCGACGACAATTGACATCATAAACTTTGAGTCTAAAAGCACTTCCAGGAGAGTTTATCAAACTTCTGAGCGCATAAGAATCAATCGGCAGGTTTTCGCGCTCAGAACTGCTAAAAATGTTGACTCTAAACAAATAATGTTTTACAAGCGATGTTAAATTATGTAAGATAACAACTGAGGGTTTGGCTCGGCTCCCGATTTTGCATCATCGTAACTCAATATAAACAGCACAAACTCACTGCTTTTCCACGCGCAAAACTTTAATAACTCCTTTTGATTTGTATACGAAGTTTGAGCTGTTTCACAGATAATCAAATTGTGTTCTTACTCAGTTAATCCATTCTGATCTGAAGTAATCACTATGAAAACTCTATTTTCCCGCCTCACATCCAATCGTTCGCCGCTTCTTCCATTGTGCGCGGCGCTGCTATTAACGGGCGCGGTCTTTGCTTGGATTATCGGGCATTTTTTCGGCTCCAGCAATGTGTATGCGTCCGCCGTCAACGAACATTCCGCTGCACCCGCAGTGATTATTACCTTTATATTAAGTTTTGTGATGGCGGCGATGACGGTAACGGCTGGGATTTTTCACAAATCTCAAAAAGTACTTTTAATGAAAACTGCCGAAATGGAACGGGCAGAAGAATGTTTGCGCGAATCCGAAGCGCGGTACCGAATCGTTATCGAATCGGCTTCGGACGCGATTATCACGATTGACCACGACCATACGATACTTTTCGTTAATTCGGCGGCGCAAAAAATCTTTGGTTACGCGGTTGACGAAATGATGGGTAACAAGTTGTTTATGTTGATGCCCAAACGGATGCGCGCCGCGCACGCGGCAGGAATGAAGCGATACGACCAAACAAATGAACGCAGTATCTTCTGGCAGGGAACGGAGTTTCCGGGACTGCACAAAGACGGTTCGGAAATTCTGCTGGAAGTTTCTTTCGGCGAAAACAACAGCGGCGGCAAACATTTGATTACGGCGGTTATCCGGGACATTACCGAACGGCGGCAAACCGAAGAAAAACTTCGTGAAAGCCGGGAATGGCTTCAGGCAATCTTCGATGTTTCACGCGACGGCATCGTCATCGAAGACGGCGAGAAGGTCGTTTATATTAACAAATCATATACGCGGCTGCTGGGTTATGATTACCCCGAAGAGTTGATCGGCAGGCAAATTTCCGAGCTTTTATCGGCGGAAGACGCGCAAAGAATGGCGGAATACGGTCGTCGGCGGCTGCGCGGTGAATCTGCGCCGTCCGTGTATGAATATAAATGCAAACTGAAAGACGGAAAATTACTTTCGGCGGAAGGCGCGGTAACGACGGCGGTGATCGGCGGTAAGAAATACATTATGACGGCGAGCCGCGACATTGCCGAACGTAAACAAGCCGAAAAAATCTTACAGAAGAATCTTTCGCTGCTGACTTCGACTTTTGAAGCGACTGCCGATGGGATTTTAGTGGTTGACCGCGACAACCGCGTCGTCACTTTTAATCAGCGGTTTGTTGATATTGTCGGAATGCCGGAAGAATGCATTTCCTCGCGCGACAATGGGGAATTTATCAATTTCGTCTTAGACCAATTAGTTGATCCGAAAAAATTTGTTGAAAAAACCCAAGAATTAACCAGCCATCCAGAACTTAAAAGCTACGACGACATTGAGTTCAAAGACGGCAGAATTTATGAACGCTACAGTCATCCGCACGTGTTGGACGGCGAAATTATCGGGCGGGTGGTTAGTTTCCGCGACGTTTCCGAGCGCAAACGAGCCGAAACAGCCGTGCGGCAATCCGAAGAAAAATATCGAACTATTTTAGAGACTATCGAGGAAGGTTATTATGAAGTTAATTTGCAGGGAAATTTTACTTTTTTCAACCGCGCATTAGTCGAGTCTTTGAGATTTGACGAAAAGGAAATACGCGGCTTAAACTTTCGGCGGTATGTGGACGGCAAAACCGCCCGCCGGCTGGCTGGTGTCTACCGCGAAGTCTTTCGCACCGGACAGCCCGCCAACAATTTGGAGTATGAAATTATCCGCGAAGACGGCACGCGAATGTGCGCCGAATCGTCGGTGACGCTCGTCTGCGACGAAAACAAGCAGCCGGTCGGATTTCGCGGCGTAGTGCGCGATGTCACCGCCCGCAAACAATCGGAAGTCAAACTGCGACGAAGCGAATCAATGCTCGCCGCCGCCCAGCGCATCACTCATCTGGGAAGCTGGGAATTAGAAATCAACTCATTTGTGGACGCGAGTAAAAACCGGGTTCAGTGGTCGGACGAAGTTTATCGCATTTTCGGTTACGAACCGCAGCAGTTTGAAGTTTTCGGCGATATTTTTTACAGCTTTTCTCATCCTGACGACCGAACGCGCATCACCCGAGCGTTATTTAGAGCGATTAAAAAAAGAACGGCTTTGAAAATCGAGGCGCGGATTACTTTACCGAACGGCGAAGAACGGCTGGTGCAAGCCGAAGCAGAAGTAATTTACGACCAAAAAACCGCTCAACCGTCAAAATTTGTCGGAACGGTGCAGGACATCACCGACCGCCAACGCGCAAACGCTGCTCTGCGTGAAAGCGAAAACAATTTTCGGACGCTGCTCGAAAGTATGCACGAAGGTTTGGTGCGCGTGAGCAACAATGAAGTAATCGAATTCGTCAACGACCGTTTTTGCGAAATGACCGGCTTTACGCGGGAAGAACTGCTCGGAAAAACCACTTTTGAAATGCTGTTTGACGAAGAAGGCGGCAAAACTCTGGTCGAAGCCAATCGGCAGCGGCAAGCCGGAATTTCCGGCGAATATGAATTGAGTTTGCGGAAAAAGTCGGGCGAAACGTTCTGGGCGTTGGTCGGCGGCGCACCGATTATCAACGCCGAAGGAATCGTGACCGGAACCATCGGCGTTTTTACCGACATCACGACGCGCAAACGTGCCGAAGAACAACTGCTCTACGACGCTTTTCACGACGGCTTGACCGGACTCGCCAATCGCGCTCTGTTTATGGATCATTTGCGGATGACGATTGAGCGCGGCAAGAGTCGCCACAGCAATTCATACGCGGTTTTATTTCTCGACTTCGACCGTTTCAAAGTTATCAACGATTCTTTAGGTCACGCCGAAGGCGACCGTTTGCTTAATTTAATTGCGCGGCGGCTCGAATCGGCAACGCGGACGGGCGATTTGGTGGCGCGGCTCGGCGGCGACGAATTCGTTATTTTGTTGAGTGAAATGCCCGCTGAAAACGATGCCGTGCTGATTGCCGAGCGCATACAGAATTACTTGAAAGATGCCTTCGATCTTAACGGCAGCGAAGTTATTATCTCCGCCAGCATCGGCATCGCGCTCAGCAACGCCGGTCATAAACGCGCCGAAGATATGGTGCGCGATGCCGACATTGCGATGTATCGCGCCAAAGCCAAAGGCAAAGCGCAGTATCAGATTTTCGACCAGGCGATGCACGAAAACGCTGCTAATCAGTTACGACTCGAAACCGAAATGCGACAGGCTCTGGAACGCCGCGAATTTCAGCTTTATTATCAGCCGATAATCAAACTGGAAACCGAAACGCTCATCGGTTTTGAAGCGTTGGTGCGCTGGCGGCATCCGACGCGCGGGATAATTCCGCCGCTGGAGTTCATCGGCGCGGCTGAGGAAAACAGATTGATTCTGCCGCTCGGAAATTGGATTCTGCGGGAAAGCTGTCGGCAGATGCGCTATTGGCAGGACGTTTATCCGGCAGCTTTGCAACTGACGGTCAGCGTCAATCTTTCGTGTAAACAATTTTTGCAGCCGGATTTAGCCGAACAAATTGCCGCGACGCTCGCCGCGACCGAACTCGATCCGCGCTGTTTGAAGTTGGAGATTACGGAAAGTTACATTATGGAAAACAGCGAAATGGCGGTCACGATTATGAATCGCCTGCGTGCGCTCGGTGTTGAGATTAGCCTCGACGACTTCGGCACGGGTTACTCGTCGCTGAGTTATCTGCACCGTTTGCCGGTTGATTATCTAAAAATTGACCGCTCCTTCGTCAGCCGGATGACCGACAGCCGGGAGAACAGCGAGATTGTTTCGACGGTTATCAAACTGGCGCAGAACCTGAAAATGAAAGTCATCGCCGAAGGCATCGAAACCGCCGATCAACTGGCGCATCTCAAACAATTGCACTGCGAATACGGACAAGGCTATTTCTTCTCGAAACCTTTGGAAGCGAATGCGGCGGAAATGTTTATTGAAGAGAAAGCGAATGATTTTTCGCTGACGATTAATCAGGATTGCGGGCTTGAATTGAATATGTAGCTCGAAAGGTGAGAAGTGATAAGTGAAAGGTGAGAAGTGAGAAGTGATAAGTAAAAAGTGAAGAATATCGTTGCCGAATTTTTCACTTATCACTTATCACTTCTCACTTCTCACCTTTTCCTCTGTTTCGGGTCTAAGTATTCGCGCAGACCGTCGCCGAGAAAGTTGAATGCGAGAACCGTCAGCGCGATTGCCAGCGCGGGAAAGAATAGAACGTGCGGCGCGTTATAGAGAATATCGAAACCGCGTCCTTCTTCAATCATCGTTCCCCACGAAGGCGCGGGCGGCGGAATCCCTAAACCCAAAAAAGAAAGCGAGGCTTCGGACAAAACCGCGCCCGCCATTCCCAGAGATGCCTGCACGATCAACGGCTGAATCGCGTTCGGTAAAATATGCGTAAATAAAATTCTGGAATTACTCGCGCCTAAAGCTCGCGCCGCCTGCACGAAATCGTATTCGCGCACCTTTAAAACCTGCCCGCGCATCACCCGCGCGTAGCCGACCCAGCCGATAATGCACAACGCTAAAATCAATTTCCCCAAACCCGCGCCTAAAAATGCGACCAGCGCAATCGCCAAAAGCAGTCCGGGAAAAGCGAGAAAGACGTTAAAGACGTAACCGGACAAAAATTTATCGAGCCAGCCGCCGTAAAATCCGGCAACCGCGCCGAGAAAGATGCCGATGATTGATGAGACGACGACGACGATGATTCCGACTTCGAGCGAGATTCGCGCTCCGAAAACCACCCGCGAAAAAACATCGCGTCCGAGCGCGTCCGTGCCGAACCAGTGCGCCGCCGAAATCGGAGCGTAACGCATCATCAAATTCTGCGCGGTGACATCGTGCGTGGCGATGAGCGGCGCAAATATCGCCGTCAAAATGAAAACGGCGGCGATGGCGAGTCCGATGTAGGTTAAACGATTCACAATTTATGACAATCTGATGCGCGGGTCGAGCCGGCGATAAACTACATCGGTCAGCGAATTCGCCAAAATATAAGTGACCGAAATCACCAGCACACAGCCCTGCACGAGGCGATAATCGCGTTTGCCGATGCCGTCATCGAGCAGCAAAAGTCCCAAGCCCTGCCAGTTAAAAATCTTTTCGGTGATAATTGCGCCCGCCAGCAAAACGCCCAACTGCAAACCGAGAATCGTGACCACTGGAATCAAACCGTTTTTCAGAACGTGTTTGTAAATTACTTTACGCTCGCTCAAGCCTTTGGCGCGCGCCGTGCGGACGTAATCTTCGCCGAGTTCTTCGATCACGCTGGAGCGCACCATTCTGGTTAAAATCGCTGAGAGTGCCGCGCCTAAAGTGACTGCCGGTAAAATAATATCTTCCGGATTGGCACTGCCGGTCGGCGAAAACCAGCGCAGTTTGACAGCGAAAATATAGACCAGAAACGGACCGATGACGAAAGTCGGCAAACTGATTCCGAGCAGCGCGATGAACGATGAAAAATTGTCAATAATCGTTCCTTTGTTGGTTCCGGCGAGAACGCCGAGCGGAATCGCAATGCCGACGGCGACGAACATCGAAGCGAGCGCGAGCATTATCGTTGACGGATAACGCTCCAGAATCAAATCGAGAACCGGACGGTCGGTGCGAAACGACGTTCCCAAATCGCCGCGCAGCAGTCCCGCCCAATAATCCAAATAACGATTGTCCGCGCCGTGCCAGTCGAAACCGTCAGCGTCTTTGTAGGAAAAGAAAAACGCCGGTTTATCGAGTCCGTGTTTGCGGTTGAAATTTTCGATTTGCTCGGTGGTTGCCTGATCGCCGAGCATCGCGGTCGCGGGTGTGCCGGGAACCAGTTCGATCAGCAGCGTAACGAGCGAAACCACCGTCCAGACGACCAGTAGCAGCAAGCCGATTTGTTTCAGAAAATTTAGAAGTTTATATTTCATTATCGCCAACTCGCCAGTAAAATCATTTGCGGAAAATCTTGCCGGACGGAATTGTAAAATCTTTCGTCAGCCGTCACGAACGCGCAATTTTCCCGCACACTTAAGGCGAGATAAAGCGAATCGTAAAAGGTGCGTTGGTATTTGACGGCAAGGCGGTAAGCGTCGTCGAACAATAATGGATTCGGCGTAAGAACGAATGAAATGTTTTGAAATTTTTTGCAGGCAAACTCTGCTTCAGTCGCGCTGATGCCTTGGAAAATTTGCTTTTTCCAAATAATATTGCCGTATTCGGCGTAAATCAAATCCGGCGCGAGAAGCGAAAGATTACCGCTTTCGTATTCATCGTAAATTAATTGCGCGATGTTCGAGTCGGATTCTTCAACAAACCACTTAACCGTAATGCCGCTGTCAACAACCAGATTTTTCATCCGCGCATTCTATCCTCTCGAATAATTTCGGTGCTGTCCGGCATTACGCCGTATTTTTCCTTCATTTGTTGCCGGAACGCCCGAATTTCTTTTCCTACTTCGCGCCGCCTTTTCAATTCTTCGCTCCACGCTTCGACTTCTTCGCGTTCAAATTGTTCGGTCAGTTTTTCAAGAAATTGCTCAACGCTTTCCATCTCGCGTTTGTGCGCCTGCTGTTCCAGCGTGTGATATATTTTCTCAGGGATATTGATAGTAATGCTCATAATTTTACTCCTGAATGAATCGCGGCAATGCCGCCCGTCAAGTTTTTATATTCTACATCGGTAAAGCCGGTTTCGCGCATCATCGCGGCGAGATTTTTCTGGTCGGGAAATTTGGAGACGGAATCAGGCAGATATTCGTAAGCTCCGCGCGAACCGCTGACCGCGCCGCCGATTCGGGGCAGAATGCTGGAAAAATAAAATTGAAATGCCTGCCGAAAACCGGGAACAACGGGCGTGGAGAACTCCAGAATGACGAGTTTGCCGCCGCTTTTGAGAACGCGGTGCAGTTCGCGTAACCCGTCCTGCCAATTGGAGAAGTTTCGCAAGCCGAAAGCGATTGTTACCGCGTTGAAAGTTTCGTCGGCGAAAGACAAATTCATTCCGTCAGCTTCGACGTATGGAATTGATAAATTGTTTTTGTCGTTTTTAGCGAACGCGATTTCGAGCATCGGACGACAAAAATCCGTGCCGACGATTTTTGCATCGCCGGATTTTTGCAGTTCCAGCGACAAATCGCCCGTGCCGCAGGCGACATCCAAAACGAGCGCGGGCGGATTTTCCAGAACGTCTTTCAGTTTTTGAGAAACGAGCCTGCGCCAGCGTTTGTCAATGTTGACGGACAGAAAATGATTGAGAAAGTCGTATTTCGTCGCAATGCCGGAAAACATTTCACGCACGGCTTTAGCGTGTTTTAATTCAGCGGCGGTTCTTTCGGTCGGCATATTTTGCGGTCTTTTATTACAATCTGTCTGAAAAAAAAAACGCTCTCCAGGTTCAGAGTCCAAACTTCAGTTGGTGGTTTTCGCCGCGCTTCGCTCTGTAAAAACTACACACTAAGGCGTGGACTCTGCACATCAAATCTGATTTTTGAGATAGCTTCTATTTATCAGTCGGCTGTTTCGTTAAAACTAAAATTTTCGCCGGCGGTTCTTTTTTCCAACGCTCGGCGTTTCTCTGCACCTCGGCGAGACTGACGTTTTGCAGATTCAGACGATCTGCTTTCACCGAAGCGATTTTATAAGTCTCCGCGTCGAGCCACGAATCAAGGACGTTCTTTCGGTCGAAATCAATTTGAAGATTGCTTTTCGCCCGCTCAAATTCGGCGGTCTCGATTGATGATTTGAGCAAATCGCCGACATCGCCCATCGCCGCCATCGGCAACTTAGCTGGATTGCTTTCCCTTTCAATTCCGTTCTCCCGGTATCCGATGATGACGTAACCGGGCAAAAGCCGCGCGTCCTGGCGGGCGAAAGCATTCGGTTTATTTGTTTGCAGACGACTTTGCAGAATCTTCGTCAAAATTTGCGCGGCGAAGAAATCTTTATCATTTCGCGCCAAACTGCGAAAAGCGTAACGAAATTCACCGGCGTTTTCTATCGCCGAATCAACGAAAAGCATTTCCGCGACGGGCGCGTTCGGTTGAGCAAAAGTTGCCGGAATTTTTTTGTCGGCTTTCTCCCAGCCGCCGAAAAGCTGGCGCACGGCTTTGAAAACGTAATCGGCTTTGACATTGCCGCTGACGGCGAGCGTCGCGTTGTCGGCGGTCAAAAATCTTTGTTTGGCGAGCAGAATGTCGGCGAAGTCCAATTTCGCCAGCGATTCGGCGGTTCCTTCCGCGCTTCTGCCGTATGGATAACTGCCGAACAGACGGCGAGCGACAGCAAGGTCGGCGATATACGCGGGATTTTTTTCCAATTCTTTGATTCTTGCCAAGCGGACGGCGCGGACTTTCGCGGTTGTTTCTTTGTCAATCGTCGGTTTGGTCACGGCGGTCGCTATCGTTTCCAGAACGGTTAAAATCTGATCGGAGTTGCCGGTCGCGCTGATTTGGATAAAATCGTAATTGCTTTCGACGCTGAGACTGCCGCCCAAATCTTCGCTGAAAAATTCTTTGACCGATTCGTTCGGAAACAAAATGTCGGCGAGCATCGCCATCGTGCCTTCTTTATCAAGCGTGTCGAACGCCGCGCCGCTGTGAATGCGAAGTTTGACCGACACTTTTTCCGCCGCCGGTTCGTTCCACATCAACAACTTCATATTGTTGAGCAGTTTTTCCTGACGCGGTGCGGCGAATTTCGTCGTCTGGGCAGCCGTGAACAACGCGGCGGCGAACAAAATCAGGCTGAGAAGGGAAAGCTGCTTAAAATAATTTGTCATACTCATTTTTTGTTGTGTATTCTGGACTGCCAATCGTTCAAATGGAAATAGTAACATTTTAGTTGCGAATCAGACTTTTTTGGTTGGAATCGAAAAAGTTATCAAGCTGACGTTTGGCGATTCACGAATGAAAATTTTAGATGTCCGCAGGCATCGCGTCAAACGCTCATTGCATCTATGAAAATGTTGTATTCTTGAGAAAAGTTGACGGAAAATCATCCGAATAAACTTAACATTTACAGCAATCGCGTTATAATAAAACAGCCGGTTCGACTCTTGGCAAATGTCAGGAGCGTGAAAGATTTGAGAGGTTAGCAAAGATGGGAAAAATAGTAAAGTATTGTGCCGCTTGTGATGAAAGTTTCGCCGAGAAATTCGGGTTTTGTCCGAATTGCGGTCAATCAATGACTGCTTTCGAGATGAATCCGCTGGTTAGCGCGGCTCCGGTTTCCGAAGCTGTCAAACCGGACGCAGGCGTTGACCAACCGATATTTCGGACATCCGAGCCGACTTATAAAGTGCCGGAAAATAAAGTGCCGGAAAACAAAGTTTCGCCGTCCGCTGTGGTCGCGCCAATTTCCGCTAATCAAACATCGGCGTTATCCGGCGGCGTTATGACAAAAGATGCCGAAGACGTTCCGGTCGAGGAAATCGCCGCTGCGCCGTCTGCGCCGAAAACTTTTGCGGCGGCGGCGGGCGCGAACGGCAACGGCAATTTCAATCAAGCTGCCGGTGACGGTTTTCCGGTGTCGAACATTATAGCCAACCGACCGAAAGAAGATTTTAATGTCACCGTGATCGAAGAGAAGAACGGCAAACAGCGTAATTTACTGCTGCTCGGTTCGCTGGCTTTGATGCTGACGCTGGCTCTCGGCGGCACGGTCTATTCGCTTTTCAACAAAGATTTCGGAGTCGGGGCGATTGATGACGGCAGTTTGTTTGCGTCCATCGTCGTTGACGAAGTGCCGGTGGAAATCGAAGAACAGCCGAAACCGAAAGATAAGGATGACGGCGGCGGCGGCGGCGGCGGCGGCAAAGAAGAACCCGAACCGGCATCGAAAGGCAGACTCGTTTCGCAGTCGGAAAAACCGATTACACCGCCGGACGCGAAACTTCCGCAATTGACTAATCCCGACATTAAGATATTTCAGGAAACGCAGGGCAAAATCAAACGACCGATTACCGAAGAACGCGCCGGTTTGCCCAATTCGGGCAATTTGAATCCGTCAAATGGCACGGGCAGAGGCGGCGGCATCGGCGGCGGCAACGGCACGGGAATCGGCGGCGGCAACGGCACGGGCGAAGGCAACGGCAACGGTTCGGGCAGCGGGAACGGCGACGGGAACGGCAACGGCAACGGAAGAGGTGACGGAAGCGGAACGAAACCGCCGCCGCCGCCGCCGGTTAAGCCGGTCCCTGCCGGACCGACCGAAGCAATTAAAATCTTCTCCAAACCGCAGCCGAAATATACGGATGCGGCGCGGACGAATAATGTTACAGGAACTGTTACTTTGAGAGTAACTTTCACTGCGAACGGACAGATCGGAAGTATTGCACCGGTAAGCGGTTTGCCTTACGGATTGACCGAGCAAGCGATTTCAGCGGCGAGGTTGATAAAATTTGAACCACCGAAGAGGAATGGAGTTCCTTATGCGGTTTCTAAAACTATCGCTTATACATTTTCGATTTTCTAAAACTCAGCCAAATTCAAAAAAAGCGTGAATCGAATTAAATTCGGCTCACGCTTTTTTCATTCGATATTTTGAATAGGTTCGGTTGAAATTTCATAAATTGCCCCTAGCTTTAGCCACCAGTATCTACAAGTTATAGGACTCGGTTTTTGCGGCTGTGCCGCCCGATGTGCGGCGATGGCGATGCCTCGCCGTTACGATTTCTTAAGAATTTTTAGAGGCTATGCCTCATCGGACAGCGGAGGCATAGCCTCTAAATCAGTGAAAGAGCTATCGGAAAGGCACAGCCTTTCCGCACATCGGGCGGCACAGCCGCGAAGAAGACTACTTTTCAAATTTGTGTAGATACTAATGGCTAAAGCTATTGGCAATTGAAAAAAACAAAACGTCAACCGCAACCTAATCTTTTAAGCCGAAAAATCTTTTGATCGAGTGGAAAACGCTCGCTTTGTAAATTGGTTGGTGAGCTTCATTTTCAGCCTCCATTTTGTCAAGGGTTTCGCGGCGTTCGTCAATGATTTGGCTGAGGCTGGCGACGAGTTCGGGGTTTTCTTCGAGAACCGGTTTCAGACATAAATTGTTGATTTCCAAAACTTCGGTTTCCTCGACGGCGATGACGGTTGCCGAACGCGGTTCGCCGGTCAGCAAACCCATCTCGCCGAAGAAATCGCCTTCGCGGAAATTTTGTAAAATTTTAATTACGCCGTCTTCCTTGACTTGAATTTTGACCGAACCGCGATGAATAACAAACATCGAATCGCCTTTCTGTCCTTGCCGAACGATTGATTCGCCGGGCGCAAAAACTCTGACGAGACTGTCGTTTGACAGTTTTTGAATCTCCGCGTCGCAGAGCGGAGCGAAAATCGGCACATTATTCAAGCGTTCAAAAATTTCGCTGCCGGCTTCGACGAAAACATCTTCCTGGGTTTTAGTTTCAACGTGAATCGTGCGCGTCGGATAAGCAAATTCTATTTTTTCGCGCTGGAAAGCATACCAGATGCGCTGCCGAATCAGCGCGTCCGTATCGTTATATTTCGCGTAATCTTCAATCCAGTATTTGATTTCAAATTCGATACCGCTCTCGCCCAGGTTTTTGACGCGGACAATCGGACGCATTTTCGCTGAAACATTTTCAATCTGGCGCACCGTTTCACGAATCACTTGGATGGTTTTGTCGGGTGAGTGAGCGTAAAGCGTGTTGAAGAAAACCAGCCGCGCATTCAAATTGGTGCGCGGCGCGACTTCGATAAACTCTTTGCCCAAAACGCTGTTGCTGATAATTATCAGTTTGTTCTGAAAGGTGCGAATCTGCACGCCGCGCCACGAAACATTTTCGACCACGCCCGTGCCTTTGCCGCCAATCGAGACGACATCGCCGATTTGAAACGGCTGGTCGGCTTGAATCGCCAGACCCGAAAAAAGATTTCCCAAAGTATCCTGCAATGCCAGACCGATAATCACGCCCAAAATCGTCGAAGTCGTGAACAGCGCGGCGAGGTCAACGCTCGGATACTGCGAATTGAAAACCACGAAAAACGAGACGATGTAAATGATTATCGAAAAGATATTTCTCAGCAGCGATGATATTTCCTGCGAGTTGCTGCGGAAAGCCGTGCTGAAAATGAGTTGATTGATAAATCTGACAATCGAGATAATCAGGCTCATCCACAAAATGATTTTTAACAAACGGAAAACCTGGTCGAGGAGGCTGGCGGCGGTAACGCCCATTCGCCCGTCGCTCAAGCCGAAAAATGTCGTCACATATTCTTTTAACGGAGTCTCGACGACAGACGGCAGAACAATCAGCAAAAGCGTGATGATTCCCGCGAAAACGATGAAGAATAAAAATTTGCTCCGCAAACTGGCAGTGTCCATAGATGGTTTTCAGATTATTATCGAAGACTTAAAAAAAATCAATAATCGTCGTGCCGAGCAGCAACAGCGACAGGCAGGAAACGATTATCGCAATGAGCCACGCCAGCGCGTTAAACCACCGGCTGTTTTGGTATTCGCCCATAATCTCGCGGTTATTGGCGAGCGAAACAATCGCAATCAGAACGACCGGCAGCAGCAATCCGTTGATACATTGGGTGAAGAGAAGCAGCTTTATCTGCGGAAGTCCGGGAATCAGCGCGACCACCGCGCCGATTAATATCAGCGCAGTGAAAATGCCGATAAAAATCGGTGCTTCGCGGAACGAATGCGACAATCCTTTTTCAAATCCGAGTGCTTCGCTCATCGAGTAAGCCGTTGCCAGCGGCAGCACGCCCATCGCCAGCATCGCCGCGCCGAACAGTCCGACGGCGAAAAGATATTTCGCATAGACTCCGGCAACGGGCGCGAGAGCTTCGGCGGCGGTCGCGGCGGAATCGAGTTCGGTCACGCCCTGCACGTTCAAAGTCGCGGCAGTGCAAATGACGATAAAAGCGGAAATCAAACACGCGAAAATCGTCCCGACCACCGCGTCGGCGCGAACCAGCGAATAATCTTCCTTGTCCATCCCTTTTTCGACCACCGCCGACTGCACATAAATCTGCATAAAAGGCGTGATAGTCGTGCCGATCAATGCCGTCATCATAAAAAGATAACCGGAATCGAAACTGAAACTCGGTTTGACCGTTTCGACGGCGACCTGCGACCAATCGGGTTTTGCCAGAAAAGCCGAAATTATATAACCGAAAAAGACGAGCGACATCGTGAGAAAAACCCGCTCGACGCGCTTCTGCGAACCTTTGACGACCAGCCACCAAATTGCCGCCGATGTCACCGGAATCGTCAGATAACGCGAAATGCCGAAAAGCTCGGAAGCCTGCGCGATGCCGACGAATTCGGAAATTATCACGCCCGTGTTGGCGATCAAAAGCGCGAGCATCACGAGTGCCGTCCAGCGCACACCGAATTGTTCGCGGATTAAATCAGCCAAGCCTTTGCCCGTCACCACGCCCATTCGGACGCACATCACCTGCACGACGATGAGGCTCAAAGTCATCGGGATAAACGCCCACAAAAGCGTGTAGCCGTAAGCCGCGCCGACGCTCGAATAAGTGGCGATGCCGCTCGCGTCGTTGCCGGCGTTGGCGGCGATAATTCCGGGTCCTAAAACGGCGAGATAAACGTAGAATCTATATGAAGACAGACGACGGCGAACCCGCGCCGGAAAGCGGCGTAGCGGCTGCACAAATTTTCGGTCGGAAAACCTTATAAAATTCATTTTTTCGACTGTCGCCTTCGTTCATTTTATGATGGTTGCAGTGGTTGTAAATCGAACTAAGAATATAACGCGATCACGGCAAAGACAAAAGCCTGGAACAATGAAAGTTTATAAAAAACGGGCTGTTGCAATTTGAAACGCGGTCTCTTAAACTTTAATTATTAAATTCTATCGGACTTGCAATCTCCGCCGAAAAGATAAGGAAACCAAACATCAATGTCGCATAATCTATTTAACACCAAGCAAACATTTAAAACCGGAACGGGCGCGGACGGCACGTTTTATTCGCTGCCGCAGCTTGAAAAAGAAGGCGTGGCGAAAATTTCGTGTCTGCCGATCTCGATCCGCATCGTGCTGGAATCGGTTTTACGCAACTTTGACGAGAAGAAAGTTCAGGAAAAGGACGTTCGCAACGTGGCGAATTGGGGCGCGAACGCCGAGCGCACCGAAGAAATCCCGTTCGTCGTCGCCCGCGTTTTATTACAGGATTTCACCGGCGTTCCGCTGCTCGTAGATTTGGCGGCGATGCGTTCGGCGGTGGAAAAATTAGGCAAAGATACGAGTTTGATCGAACCGCTCGTGCCGGTTGATTTGGTGATAGACCATTCGGTGCAGGTTGATTACGCGGGCAGTGAAGAGGCGTATCAGCGTAATATGCAGATGGAATTTCGCCGCAACGAACAGCGTTACCGATTTTTGAAATGGGGAACGCAGGCGTTTGACGGTTTCTCGGTCGTCCCGCCGGGCATCGGCATCGTGCATCAAGTCAATCTCGAATATCTGGCGAAAGGCGTATTTGAAAAAGACGGCGTTTATTATCCCGATACTTTGGTCGGAACCGATTCGCACACGACGATGATTAACGGTTTGGGAATCGTCGGCTGGGGCGTGGGCGGCATCGAAGCCGAAGCCGGAATGCTCGGACAGCCGGTTTATATTTTAACGCCCGATGTAGTCGGCGTTCATCTGTCAAACGATTTGCCCGAAGGCACGACCGCGACCGATTTGGTTTTGCGCGTCACCCAAATGCTGCGTGAAGCCAAAGTCGTCGGCAAATTCGTCGAATTCTTCGGCGAAGGTGCGCGAAATCTGCCCGTCACCGACCGCTCGACGATTGCGAATATGGCTCCCGAATACGGTGCGACGATGGGCTTTTTCGGCGTTGACGAAATGACGCTCGAATACTTTGCGGCGACCGGCAGAACGACCGAGCAAATCGAAACCATTCGCAATTATTTCACCGCGCAGGAAATGTTCGGCATTCCGCGTAAAGGCGAAGTCGAATATTCGAACACGCTCGAATTAGATTTATCAAATATCGTTCCCGCCGTCGCCGGACCGAAACGCCCGCAAGACCGCATCGAATTAAACAATTTGAAAGATAAATTTACCGAATTATTTACCGGTTCGGTCAAAGACGGCGGTTATGGCAAAGAAGTCGCCGATTTGGAAAAGCAGTTTATGGTGACGGTCGGCGCGGACACTTTGACGATTGCCACGGGCGGCGGCGGGCAGATTCATTCGACCGTTCCCGCGCCCGTCAAGAACGATGTCAGCGAAATCAACACCAGCACCTGGACGGAAACCGAAATGGTCAACAACCGCCCGACACCCGACCGCGTGGAAGCACCGACGCAATATACCGAACAGAAAACAACCGCCATCGCGCACGGCGATGTCGTCATCGCGGCGATCACTTCCTGCACGAATACCTCCAATCCGAGCGTGATGCTGGCGGCGGGATTGCTGGCGAAAAAAGCCGTCCGGCGCGGAATGAAAGTTCCCGATTACGTCAAAACATCGCTCGCGCCCGGCTCGCGCGTCGTCACCGAATATCTGGAAAAAACCGGTTTGCAGGTTTATCTCGACCAATTAGGTTTTAATCTCGTTGGTTACGGCTGCACGACCTGTATCGGCAATTCCGGTCCGCTCGATCCGGCGATTGAAGAATCCATTATCGAAAACGATTTGATTGCCGCGTCGGTTTTGTCGGGCAATCGCAATTTTGAAGCGCGGGTTCATCAGAATGTGAAAGCGAATTTTCTGATGTCGCCGCCGCTCGTCGTCGCTTTTGCGCTCGCCGGCAATGTGGCGAAGGATTTTTCGGTCGAGCCGGTCGGTCAGGACGGCGAAGGAAATGACGTTTATTTGAAAGACATCTGGGCTTCGCTCGACGAAGTGAAAAGCGAATTGGAGAAAGCGACCGACCCGGAAACTTACCGTCGGCTTTACAGCGATTTTGCCGAACAAAATCCTTTGTGGAACGACATTCCGACCGTCACGGGCGATGTCTACGCCTGGGACGAAAATTCGACTTATATTCAGGAGCCGCCTTATTTTCAGAACTTTTCGATGGAGACCGGAAGTTTTGCAAATATCAGCGACGCGCGTTCGCTGGCAATTTTCGGCGATTCGGTGACGACCGATCACATCTCGCCCGCCGGTGCGATTAAAGCGACCTCGCCCGCCGGACTTTATTTGCAGGAGCGCGGCGTGGCGATTGAAGATTTCAACAGTTACGGCTCGCGGCGCGGCAACGACCGCGTGATGCTGCGCGGAACCTTCGCTAACGTCCGCATCAAAAATTTGATGGTCGCGCCCAAAGAAGGCGGTTTTACCTGCTTTATACCGGACGGCGAGAATATGTCAATTTACGACGCGGCGATGCGTTATAAAGAACAAAATACGCCGCTGATAATTTTTGCCGGACAGGAATACGGCACGGGAAGCTCACGCGATTGGGCGGCGAAGGGAACGAGTTTAATGGGTGTCAGAGCCGTTATCGCCGAATCGTTCGAGCGCATTCACCGCTCGAATCTGATCGGAATGGGCGTACTTGCACTGCAATTTAAAGACGGCGAAAACGCGCAGACTTATAATCTGGACGGCACGGAAACCTTCGATTTGACCGGACTCGACGCGGGCGAAATCAAACCGCGTCAGAATGTCACGCTGACCATCAAACGCGCCGACGGCACGACCGAAGAAGCGCATTTAACTTTGCGGATTGACACGCCGATTGAAGTCGAATACTACAAAAGCGGCGGCATTCTGCCGTATGTTCTGCGGCAACTAATTAAAGGATGAAGGATGAAGGATGAAGGATAAATAAAACAAAAAGCAACTCGGCTGATTTTCATTCGTCCTTCATCCTTCATCCCTCATCCTTCATCCCTTAAATTATGGAACGAAACAAAACCGGCACGGTCAACATCTACAAAGATTTTTTCAAAGAAACGGCTAAAAATTTCTTGATGGGCAATTCCGCCGTGCGCCAATGGCGGGCAAAACGACCGCGCGCCGGAGCTTATTTTACCGGCAGCGCGGAAGAACTCGAACGCTACGCTTTTCTCGGCTTGAACTACATCAGGCAATATATCGGCGACATCGAAGGCAAAAGCGTTTGCGAAATCGGCGCGGGCGATTACCTGACATCGGGTTTGTCAATGCTCGCCGCCGGAGCCAGCCGTTACGCCGTCATTGACCGATTTCCCGGCAATTACACCGGCGCAATCGCCAAGCAGTGGTATCAGGGAATCGAAGATAATTGGGCGAAAACTTATCCCGAAACCGCTTGGGCGAGCGGTTTGAAAGCCGCCGATTTTCCCGAAAACTATGCCGACCGGCTCGAACTCATCGCCCAGCCGATTGAAACCGCCGAAACTGAAAACAAATTTGACATCGTTTGTTCGTTTCAAGTCGGCGAGCATATTTCCGACATTGATGTGTTCGCCGAAACCAACAAAAGATTGCTGCAAAAACCCGGCGGCGCGGCTCTCCACCGCGTTGATTTCGGACCGCACGACAGTTGGTTTCAATACGCCGACCCGATGACTTTTCTGCGGTTTTCGGATGCCGCCTGGAAACTGACCGGCTCGAATCGCGGCGTTCCCAACCGCTTCCGGCATCACGAATTTATGGCGGCTTTCGACCGCGCCGGATTCAATGTCGAGACTGTTTTTCTCGAAGATTTCGATAAAGAGAAATCCGATTTGTCGCGCCTTTATTCGAGATTTCAAAAAATGCCGCGCGAATCGCTGTTGACCGGCACGGCAATCTACCTTTTGCGGCAAAAGCAATAAAATCGAGTAAAAATTATGACGGCATTAAAGAAAACTCAACCGAATTACACGCTCGAAGAATACGCCGAATTTGAAAAAGGTTCGGAAGAGCGGCTCGAATATTTTGAGGGCAATGTCTGGAGTATGGCGGGCGCATCGCCCAAACACGAAGACATTGTCAGCAACGCAATTACTGAACTAAAAACCAAACTGCGCGGGCGCGGCTGTAAAGTTTTCGGCTCGAATCTGCGCGTCAAAGTTCCGGTTTATCAGCCTTATCGTTACCCTGATGTGACCGCCTTATGTGCGCGACCAATCTATGAAAAATTTTACGGCTTGGAAGTATTGATTAATCCGGCTTTAATCGTCGAAGTTCTTTCGCCTTCGACCGAAGCCTTCGATGTCGGCGACAAATTTACTTATTACAAGTCAATCGAAAGTCTGACCGAATATCTTTTAATCAGTCAGGATCGCCCGCACGTCGTTCTTTACACGAAGCGTGACGAAAAGGTCTGGCTTCACCGCGAATTTAATTCGCTCGACGAAGTAATTTATTTGTCGTCCTTAGATTGCGAAGCCGCGCTCGCGGAAATTTATCTGGACGTTGAATTTGAAAACCCGGATCGTCCGCGTTTTCCGCTCAACCGCGAAGAATTTCGCTGAAATAAATCGCCCGCATATTTTGTGCAGTTAAAACGAGGGACAACCGCTTTTATGAAAATCTTTTTTTTCGTGATGCTCACGACTTTGGCGTTGAGTTTGAACACTGCCGCCCAAAACAACAGCGCGGCGATTGATTGGCGGAAAGATTTTCAGGAAGCCTTAGCGTTGTCGCGCGAAACGGGAAAACCTTTGCTCTTGGATTTTACCGCCGTGTGGTGTCAGCCGTGCCGGGAAATGGAAAAAACTTTCTGGGTGCGCGGCGACGTAATCGAGCGGATGAAATCTTTCATTGCCGTCAAGATTGATTACGACAAGGAAAAATCGCTGGTCAACCGCTTCAGCGTTAGCGGTCTGCCGTATATCGCGTTCAGCGATCCGCTCGGCAATTTGATAAGTTTTCGCAAAGGTCTGAGCGACAAAAACGCTGATGCTTTGGGCGCGGCTGCCCAACAGTTGCCAAAGGATTTTTCGTCTTTGAAAAAAGCATATGCCGCCATCGAGACGAACAGAAACGACGGCATCGCGCTTTTGCAGATTGCCGATTTCTACCAAAACGGAGGGCTTTTGAAATTAAGCAGCGGCTTTTACGAACGTGCCGACCGCACGTTTGAGGTCAACAAAAGCGAAATCAACCGCGAGCGAATCGCCGCGACGGTCGGACTAAATTATTACGAGATTCGAGATTACCGTCCGGCAAACGAAAAGTTGGAGAAATATCTGCAAATGTTTCCCGCCGGCAAAAGCCGCGATGCGTCTATTGCCGCGCTCGCCGACGGTAACGCCAAACTCGGCAACATCACCGAAGCCGAAAAATATCTCGAAATGTTAAAGTCGGAGTTTCCCGCGTCGAAAAATTTACCGGCGGCAAACAATGCCGTCGCCGAAGCGAAAGTTAGAAAATAGCCGTTTTCGAGTTAATTTGATTTGCCATTGCGAAAATTATCTTTCACAATGCCTGCAAGTTTTTGACTAATTTTTACTAATCGAAACAGGAGATTTTCCAATGATAATTACAACCGGAAACGATGTCGCAATGGGCGAAATCATTCAGTATCTCGGCGTGGTGCGCGGCATTGTCGTGCGGGCGACGGGCATCGGCGCGGGCTTTATCGGCGGGTTGAAATCACTCGCGGGCGGCAACATTCAGGAGTTTTCGCAGGTTTGCGAAAAAGCCCGGCAGGACGCATTCAATTTGATGATTCAGCACGCGCAGGAAATCGGCGCGGACGCAATTATCGCTATGCGCTACGACGCGACGGAATTTTCGCAGGGCGCAACCGAAGTTCTCGCCTACGGGACGGCGGTCAAACTGAAGAATAAATAGATTTCAGGTTCAAGGTTTCAGGTTCAAGGTTTCAAACACTAAACTTTGAACCTTGAACTATCTGGATGCGCCAAATACCGCGAGGATAATCAATAAAAGCGCGATAATTACGATGGTCAGACAGCCGATCTTGAGCCAACTATAAGGACGTTCGCCCTGCACTTCGCCGGTTCTGCCGTTGACGACGATCTGAAAAACTTTGTTATTGTAGCGATACGCGCCCGCATAGACCGGCAAAAGCAGATGCTTAAAAGTGATGTTCGAATAATCGGTGTTGACGTTGTGAACTCGCTGTTCGTCGCCGCCGATGTCGCCGCGCACGTCGTTATAAATTATTTCGGTCGCCGATTGCTTAAATAATTCAAAGCCTTCTTCAAGGGAAACCTGATAAGTCTGCGCCTTGTGTCCGGCGAGGTAAGCCGGTTCATACGGCACTAATTCGTTAAATTTCCAACTCAGATGCTTGACGTATTCAGGCAGCAAGGATTTGGTCGCGGGAATGTATAAATCATCGAAGTGACGGCTGACCGCGCCCGATTTTCCGAACCAATTCGTATGACGCACCTGTCTCGATTTCTGCTCGCCGTTTTCTTCAAAATATTCCGTATCGTAATAATACTCGCCGCGCTCGCCGGTATATTGGCTGTCGGTTTCCGCGTCGAAAGTCCAGTAAGGAATATAGACGCTGCCGACTTTATCGGGCTGCGCTAAAACCTTTAAATTGCCCGGCGCAAACCAGCGCGAGTTGATCCAGCCTTTGAGCGCGGTTGATGCGACTTGCGCCGTGACCGAAAAGGGAAGCACGCCTTCGGGCGCGACTAACGGGTCGGCGGATTTCGGCTGCGCGACGATTTTTCCGCCGCAGAAATCGCAGTTGCGGGCAGTTTCCGGCGGCACGAAAGTGACGGTTGCGCCGCACGTCTCGCACGAAACCTGCATCGCGTTGACTGCCATCGGCTGAAGGCGTTCGCTGTCGGGACGCAAAAAAGTGTAAAAATCTTTTTCGGTGATCGTTCCGCCCGTCTGCGCGACGGATTGCCGGTGTCCGCAATACGGGCAGGCAAGTCCGCCGCTCGCCGCGTCGAATCCCATATTTGCGCCGCAGCTTTCGCACAGAAAGCGGTTGATATTTTCTTTGCTGATTCGGGGATTATTTTGCATTCTTCTGTTCAAAGTTTCAGGTTCAAGGTTTCAGGTTTCAGATATTGAATTTCAGACTATGAACTTTGAATCTGCAACCCTGAACCTGAAACCTTAACTCTCCTAAGGAAGAAACGAGCCTTTGCCGTTGCGCCCGATTCGCATATTCGTCAGCCAGTCGAGCCAGCCGTATTTGAGAGCTTTCGGATTTAAGTATTCGGTGATGCCCAGGGTTTTGCGCGGTTTGCCGTCGCGCAAAGTCAAAGTTATTTCGCTCAAAAAGCGCAGGTAAAAAAAACTCGCGTCAATAATTTTCGACTGCTTGACGCGCAGGCGCATATTATCTTCGGTGACGAGCGTCAGACGCTGCGGATATTTGATGCCGAACACATCGCGCGAAAAATTAGTTTCCTCATAACTCGCGTCGCGGTCGAGCAGTTTGCCGTCGCGGACGGTGAAAAGTTTCGTCGTCGGCTGCGCTGCACCGTGTTCGTGATAACGATAAAAAACGGCGGTCGCGTCGGCGAAATGAGCGCGTCCCCACTGCCAATCGCTGACGGTTTCGGGCATCCAGCGGTTGTCGAGATTGTGATCGTGATAACCCGTGCCGCGAAAATGAACGGTGTCGAGCGATTTACTTTGATCGTCAATGATATTGATTCGCCCGCTCACGTCGGCGCGTGACGTGACCAGATTCCAACTGTGCGCGTCTTCGGCGTTGATCGGATTGTCCGGCAAAAAATCACTCTCGACCGAAAGCCATTCAAAATTCGCTTTTAGATGGCGATTTTTTCGCAATTTCGCATTGATCGAAAGCGTGTAGCCCGAACCATACGGCGCGGTGTCGAGACGAAAATAATTGTCGCCGATTCTGCACGACGGCTTAGTTTCATCAGCGGAAAACTCTTCGGGGAGAAATTCGTTGATAGCGCGATATTTCGGTTTGCCGTCGCGGTAATAAGTAAAAGCGATTGCCGGAAAGCATTTTTGACATTGCGGATCTTTCTTGCGGCGCAGCTTCTCCGCCAATTTATTGATCCGGCGATTGGTCGAGTTATAGCGCGGCGAAAAAATAAAATTATCGAGAAAAATTATTACGACCGCATCGCGTCCGTCCTCGCTTAACGCATCGAAATACCACCACTCAAAGGCTTTTGAACTTTGTTTCGGATGCCAGACATCAGCCTTGATGCTTGAGGAAAACGAAAATCTTTCACTCGCCGCTGGTTGGATTGCCGTCGTCATAATCGTTTTTCGAGGAAATTATCTACGAGATTGATCGTTAAAAGCATCGCAGAAAATAATTATAATGGCAAACTTTTAGTCGAAAATAGAATCTTTAGCATTGAATAAACGGCTCTCCCGACAAGTTCAAAAGCACGAAAAGGAGAATTTATGAAAAAGATGTCGAAAGTATTTTTACTCGGTCTGGTTTTGACCATTGGTTTATTGACGGCGGCGTGTCCGCAGCGCGAAAGCATCGCTTCGATTGAAGCCAATCCGTCAAAATTTTATAACAAAGAAGTCGGAATTGCCGGAACGGTGCGCGATAGTTACGGTTTGAATATCCCGCTGACGCAGATTCGCGGCGGCGTGTATAAAGTTGACGACGGCACGGGTTCGATCTGGGTCGTCACGCAGAACAGCGTTCCGGCGAAGGGAACGAAAATCGGTGTCAAAGGCAAAGTGCAGAACGGTATCGGCTGGAACGGCAAAAACTACGGACTGGGAATTTACGAAGAAGATCGGCGGTATCAGGGAAAATAATCCGTCGGTGTTAATGACAAGCGAGCGAGCGTCGGGTTAAAATCTTGACGCTCGCTTTTTTATTTATGAACTCGCAGATAGAAATTTTCAATCGCCAATTTTCTTCGCTCAATTCGCGCTCGAACGAATTATTAAAGCTCATTCCCGATGAGCGGTTATTTTGGAAACCGCGCCAATTAAACAAATCGTTTGCGATGTTTTCGTGCGGCGAATATCTGCTGCGAAGCGCGGGCAAAATTGAACAAACCTTCGGCGGAATTACAACCAGATTGTGGGACGATCCGTTTGAATGGACGCTGCCGGAAGAACTTTCGACCGGCACTTTGATAGCGGAATATCTGTCGGAAGTCGAACAAACGCGATCAAAAGGGATGACGCTTTTCTCGTCGGACGAAGATTTGCAAAAAGAGATGCCCGCGCCGGAAAAACTGCAAACGATTTTCGAGATTCTGCTCGAAACCATCGCCCGCGCCGAGCATTTTCAAGGTCGCGCTTTCGCGGTTTTTCAAATGTTTTCTGACGACAAATTGCCGCGCCGGTGAAGATTTATCTTTTGAACTTACGCGGAAAATAATTCGTAGCTCAAAAAGATTCACACTAAAAATTTCATTTGAAAGTTGGAGAAATAAAATATGTATTGTCCGCGTTGTAGTCAGCAGCAGGTGTCGGAAGAAACAAAGTTTTGCTCGCGCTGCGGATTTCCGCTCGGTTTGATTTCGGAAATCCTTTCGCACGGCGGATTTCTGCCGCAGCTTGCCGAATTATATAAATCGAAAAAATGGGTGACCCGAAAAAACGGTGTGTTGTTTAGTATTATGTGGACGATATTTTTCCTTTTGATTATGACTCCTTTCTGGGGAATTGTGAATGTTGATCGATTGGCAGGCGTTTCGGCGATTATCGGCATCTTCGGCGGCTTGATGTGGCTGATTGCTTCGATGGTTTTATTGAAAAGCGAACCGCAGCCAATCTTTATGACGAGTGAATTGCCGGACGCGAAAGTCAACAGTCTTTACCAGGCTAATCAACGAGGCTTGCCGCCGCAGAAATCGCAGCCCGTTCAAAGTTATGTGCCGCCAGTCAACTCGTGGAAAGCCCCGAACACCGGCGAATTTTCGATTCCCGGCAGCGTCACCGAAGGCACGACGAAACTGCTTCAAAAGGACGAGGAATAAATTTGATTTTTACTGCGCGACGTTTTTCGTTCCGGCAAAATCGTAGGTGACGTAAAGGTTCAAACCGTTTTCCTTGATCTCCGAGCGAACTTCTTTGACATTCGCTTTTAAGGTTCCGTCGGTCGCCGAAATCGGCAGATTCAGAGCGATTTGCTGTCCGCGCAAAATCACAATCGGATTGACTTTATTATTGATCGTCGTCTGCACCAGCGGTGTCACAAAACCGCTGACGACCGGCAGAACGCCGTCGAGATTGACGGTTTCGACGTTGATTTGCCCGAAGACGGTTTGCTGCGCTTCATCGTAGCGAAGCTGCAAAGCCGCCTGCGCCCAGCCCGCAAAATTGATACATTGACCGAAAACCGCCGTGCTGCCGGTAAAGGCGAGCGGCGCGGAAATCTTTCCGCTTTCCAGACGAACGCCCGTCGTTACGCCGCTGCCCTGCGGCTGTAAAGTTATTTTCCCGTCACAGCCGCCGCTGTTTTGCAGCGCGAAACTCGCGTATTGCGGTTTGACGGTCGCCTCCGAATTATTTTGTCCGGTGAGATTCAGCGGAAAAGCGGGCGCGTTCATATCACGAAAAATTGTCGCTAAAACCGTGTCAAAAAACTGCTGATTCAAAACGACGCTCGCTGTTCCCGCCGGCGAACCGTTCGGGTCGGGAGCCTGAATCGGAACGCCGGGCAGTTGCGCCGCGCGTGGTGCGCCGCCGAAAAAATACAAAACCAATCCGCCGCCGATCACCAAACCTAAAACTGCGCCGATGATAAATGTTAATGCTTTGCTCATAAAATTTATTGAAGACTGAGAATTTAGGCTTGAAACTGTCTAAATTCTCAGTCTCGAATTTCTACTGATTAGGCGAATTTGTCGGCTGCGCCGATTTCATTATTTGACCGATGATTGCCATTGCCGCGCTGAAAACCAAATTGACCTGCTGTTTGATTTCTTCCGGCGCGACCTGTTTATAATCGGTCGGTTCGGTGAATAAACTCGCGTCAACGACGGTTTTGATGTTGCTCATTTCCGTCACCAAACTCAAACCCTGAATGCCCTGCACACTGCCGTTCTGCGACTGCGAGCTGGTAAAGGAACGCAGCGGCAAGCCGGTTTCCTTGTCAACCAGAATGAAAGATTCGGTGGCGACGGTTCCGGCTTGCGTCTGCGTGTTGGTCGTCGCGCCGTAGCGATATTTAACGACCTCGCGCCCGTCAAACTTTTCTTCGCCGACGCGCTCCACGCCTTTCATCGCTTTTACTTGATTGACGATTTGTTCGGGCAGCATAAGTTTTCGCACTTCAAAGCCCAGAGCTTCCTTGGTCAATTCGGCGTATTGTTTGCGATTCGGCGAAATTATCAACTGCTTGCCGTTTCGGTCGAGATAAATCAGCTTTTCGCCGTTCGGCAGCGCA
The DNA here is from genome assembly GCA_026785925.1 of Pyrinomonadaceae bacterium. GTDB lineage: Bacteria > Acidobacteriota > Blastocatellia > Pyrinomonadales > Pyrinomonadaceae. The sequence goes on along the minus strand of JAJAZE010000385.1, from coordinate 3,290 downwards.
AATTCCATCCGGCGGTCGGCTCCGCTGCGAGCAACATCGGCTTTGATCGGCGGCGAAGCGAGATTTTGTGCGCCCGAAGTTTCAAACTTCAAACTGACGGTCGCCTGATACTGCTCCGGCTCTTTCGTCTCAATCGCCGTGCTGCTCGTGCTTGCCGAATTGACGTTTGCAACATTCGTATTCATCAAATTAGCATTCACACTCAGGTTAGAATTCGTATTTGCCGCCGTATTGACGGTCGTATTCGTGGTCGGCGGTTGACACGCCACGCCTAAGCAAGCCGCCCCGACAACCGATAACCAGATTGATTTTTTTGTTAATGTTCCCATAATCGTCTCCTTTTGATTTTCTTTAAGGCTAACTTTTTAGTCTGATTTCGGCAAGCTAAATTTTTTGCTTCTCCAATTCGCGTTGCTAGACAGTTTTTAGAAGCTATCACGAAAAAACAAAAAATCGCTTTCTTCGCTCAGAGTCTAAACGCGGAACGCACTTTGCTGTTTTTGCCGCGCTTCGCTTGCGAAAATCACACGCTAAAGCGTGGACTCTGAACATAAAATCCGATTTTTCGAGATGGTTTACAGATACCAACTTTGAACCTAATAGCCAATCGCTTCGCCGTCGCTTCTCGAATCAATCGCGCCGAGCCGTGCGCCGGTTTTTTCGTCAATCGCAATCACCGTCGCCGACGCGACAAAACCCGGTTTGGCGGTAAATTTATGACCGAGATTTTCCAGCGCGAGGCGCGTGTCGGGCGACATTCCGAAAGGCTCCGATAAAATCTCGTCGGGAAACCATTGATGATGAATGCGCGGCGCGTCAATCGCCTGCTGAATGTTCATATCGTGGTCAATCATATTGCTGATCGTCTGCAAAACCGCCGTAATAATACGCGGTCCGCCGCGTGCGCCGACCGCAAACCACAGCGAGCCGTCTTTTCGCAGAACAATCGTCGGGGTCATCGCCGAGAGCGGACGTTTTTTCGGCGCGACGGCGTTGCGTTCGCCCTGAATCAGCCCGAACATATTCGGCGTTCCCGGACGCGCCGCAAAATCGTCCATTTCGTCGTTCAATAAAACGCCCGTGCCTTTCGCCGTTACCCGCGAACCGTATAAATCATTGATCGTGTAAGTGTTCGAGACGCAGTTGCCGTCCGCGTCAACAATTGTGAAATGCGTCGTTTCCATTGATTCGCCGCCGGTAATTTCGCCCGCGCCGATGTCGGAGCTTTTCGAGGCTTTCGTCAAATCAATGGTAGCGCGGCGTTTGGCGGCGTATTCTTTTTTAAGCAAATCGGCAACCGGCACGTTGACGAAATCCGCGTCGCCCATAAATTCGGCGCGGTCGGCGAACGAACGGCGCAACGCTTCGGTCAAGACGTGATACTTTTTCGACGAGTTATATTCCATCGCCCGCAAATCGTAATTTTCCAATATGTTCAGCGTGTTTAGCAGCACGATGCCGCCCGAAGACGGCGGCGGAATCGAAATAATTTCGTGTCCGCGATAAGTTCCGCGAATTGTCGGACGTTCCTTCGCCTGATAACTTTTCAAATCTTCGAGCGTTATCAAGCCGTTATGCGCCTTCATATCTTCGGCAATCAGCCGCGCCGTTTCACCTTCGTAAAATCCTTTAGCACCTGATTTTTTTATTCGTTCGAGCGTTTTGGCGAGTTCCGGCTGTTTCAAGACATCGCCTTCTTCAAACATCGCGCCGCCGTTCAAAAAAATTCGTTTGCTGTCTTCGTATTTTTCCAGAGAGTCTTTGTAAGATTTGAAAAGATTCGCCAGCCGCAAACTCAAAACATAACCGTTTTGCGCGAGTCTTCTCGAAGGCTCGACGAGTTCCGCCCAAGAGATTTTTTTCGAGCCGTATTTATTAAACGCCATCTCCAAACCGGCGGGCGTTCCCGGAACTCCGGCGGCGCGATAACCGATAGTCGAAGAACCTTCGCCTTTGATAAGTTCGCCTTTATCGTTGATAAAAACATTGCGCGTCGCCGCCAGCGGAGCCATTTCGCGGTAATCAATCATCGTCGAAGTGCCGTCTTTGAATCGAATCAGCATAAAACCGCCGCCGCCGATATTTCCGGCTTCGGGATAGACGACCGCCAAAGCCAGTCCGACGGCAATCGCCGCGTCAACCGCGTTGCCGCCTTTCTTCATCACGTCAACGCCGATTTGCGAAGCCAGCGCGTGTTGGGACGCGACCATCGCCCGTTTGCCGCGCACCGCGTCCGGCAGCGGTGCGGCGAAAATATTTTTATTAACGGAAATGAACGAAAGCTGAAATGTCATAACTAAAATCAGGATGGCGAATTTTTTAATTGATTTCATAAATAAACTCAAAATACAGAAATGTTGTTTTTCGTAATATACAAAATTTGTTTGAGCTATCCAAATTACGAACTTTTCGAGGGACGCGGATTTTGAAAGTAATTGTTACACGAAAGGTGTATCATCTTGGCAAAGCATAAAAAAAATAGTATATTGACAAAGATTCAAGCAACTTTCGCCACCTCACCGAACAAATTTCTCCGTCCGATCACTGTGGACATTCGATTTTTTTTTAGTAGGAGTAATGCAAAAAATGAGAAAACTTTTAGCCGTCGCCGTTTTATCGTTAATGGTTTGTTGTTCAATGCCGCCGATTTCGGCGCAAAACTTAAATATCTTCAACCCGAACAACAATTTTGGCAAAAATCCGGTTAGCTATGCGAGCCTCGAAGCCTTTTCCGAAAATCGCGGTGTCTGGCTCCAATGGAAGACCGAAGTTGAAACGAAAAATCTCGGCTTTTACGTCTATCGGATCAGCGGCGGCGAAAGGGAATTGATTAGTCCGGCTTTGATTCCCGGCGCGTATTTGCAGGCGCGTGAAGAAAAAATCACCGCCGGAAGTTATTCGGCTTTTGATCGGCTCGGCGATTTAAATTCAACTTACGTCATCGAAAGCTACAATCTCAACGGTCGCAGATACGATTCGGAAACGATTCAAACGCAGTTTATTCAGAATTTGGCGACGATTACCGGAATTTCATCCGAAGAATTAGAAAATCAATCGAGGAACGCCGCACCGGTGACTTTGGAGGAGAAATCGCTTCTGCCGAAAGATTTGGCGGCGGAAGTGGCTTCGACGACGGCGCGTGTCAATCCGACGATGCAGCTTTGGGTGGCGGCACAGCCGGGCGTTAAAATCTTCGTGAAAAAAGAAGGTTTGTATCGCGTTGCGGCGGCTGTTTTGCTGGCAAACGGTTTCGACACGACCGCGCCGAGAAATCTCTGGCAGCTTTATGT
>JAJAZE010000384.1 GCA_026785925.1 Pyrinomonadaceae bacterium | reverse complement strand
CTGCAAACAAACGGAACCGAACTTGCATTATTTGTGACTCGAATTTTTATTAAGCAGCAAAAATTCCGATAATTTTTTTCGCAGTTTCGACTAAGCGTAATTAAAAGCGTGAAAATCAAACACTTATAATAATTATGATTGAAAAATATAGATTTGAGTTAATAAAACAGGAAACTGTGTTTTTTCAGCTTGAAATCCAAAAAGCCAGATAAAAATTCAAAATTCAAAATTTTCGGTCAATATCAGCACAGCAATTTTGTTCCAATTTATAAAAGTTAAGAGGTCAACAAAAAATTATAATGACTAAAAACATTTCAATAAAATTTATCACAGCGGCGGTTTTCTGCTTGTTGTTGAGCGTCGGGCAAATTTTCGCCCAAGCCGGAACCGGCAGCATCACGGGTATCGTCGCCGACTCGACCGGCGCGGTTATTCCAAACGCGATGGTCAAACTCGTTAATGTCAATACGGGTTTGGAAAACACGGCAACCGCGAGCGGCGACGGCATTTACAATTTTACTTTACTGCAGCCGGGCAACTACGCGCTGACCGTAACCAGCGGTAGTTTTGCCGAGCAGAAAATCCAAGTCGAAGTTCAAGTCGGGCGCACGACCGATGCCAATTTCACGCTCGGCGCGGGCGACGTTTCGGCAACCGTCGAAGTGACGGCGGAAGGTGTGCAGACGACATCGAGCAACTCCGACGCGGTTATAAGCGAAACGGCAATCAACAATTTACCGATCAACGGTCGCCGCTTTCAGGATTTTGTCACGCTGACACCTTCCGCCCAAGTCGAAGGTTCACGCGGGCAAATTTCACTTTCCGGTCAGCGCGGCATCAATGGCAACGTCAATGTTGACGGCGTTGATTTCAATCAACCTTTCTTCGGCGGCATTCGCGGCGGTGAACGCTCGAACCAAGCCTTCGTAATTCCGCAGGAAGCGATCAGAGAATTTCAGGTGGTGGCTGCCGGTTATTCGGCTGAATATGGACGCTCGACCGGCGGCATCATCAACGCCGTTACTAAATCAGGCACCAACAGTCTGCGCGGTTCGCTTTTCTATCTTTATCGTCCCGAACAGCTTTCACGCGGCAATGAATATACTAAAGCATTAGAAACACAACGGCTTAGTGCGCTCGGCATCACTGCGACTTTGGCTCCGACGCAGCATCAATTCGGCGGTTCAGTCGGCGGACCGATTGTTAAAGACAAACTTTTTTACTTTGCATCTTACGAGCAACAGCGTTTTCGCGCTCCGCGTCAGGTTTTGTTCGGCAGTTTGATAGGTTCAGGATTCCCGCTTCCGGCAGGTGATCGCGGCATCGAAGCATTCGATTTTCTCCGAACGCTGGAAACTTCATACGAGCAAACCAACGACGCTTACGCTCTGCTTGGTCGTATTGATTACAATATCAACAACAGCAACCGGGCTAATATTCGATTTAGTTTTGCCAGAAACGATGCGAACAATGCGGCGGCAACGGGCGAAACCGTGCTTGACCCGACGACCAACAGCGCATTATCGGCTAATGGAATTGAAAGAAACCGTAACTACATCGGTGTCGGGCAGATTCTTACCAATCTCAGTGCCGAAGCAGTGAACGAGTTGCGTGTTCAGTATGCGCGTGAAGAGCGTCCGCGTGAAGCTAATACGCTTGCACCGAATGTATTTTTGGGTGCTAATTTCGGTCAATTCGGCTCGCGCAGCTTTTTGCCGACCACTCAATTTGACACGCGCTTTCAAGTGGCGGATGCCTTGAATGTGGTTTATGGCAACCACACATTTAAGTTCGGTGGAGAATACAGCCGCATTTTCGCCAATCAGCAGTTCGGGTTTAACCAGTTCGGAGCTTATTCACTGGCGACCGGCGGAACCACGACCATTTTGAGAAACCTCTCGAACACGCGCGATTTGGTAACGGGATTTTTGGGACGCTTTGATGATAGCAATGCCAGATATGCGCGGCAAATCGGCAACCGACAAACAGAATTTACCGTGCAGGAGTTAGCCTTCTTTGGTCAGGATTCGTGGCGCGTGACACCGAAATTTACTTTGAACTACGGTCTTCGCGTCGAACAGCAATACAATCCCAGTCCCCAAGCAGATAATTCAAACATCATCAACGTCGTTCAAAATACGATTTTTCCGATTCGCGGCAAAAGTTTCGACCCGACGCAAGTCCCGGACAGCGGCTTTCAATTTGGTCCGCGACTCGGCTTTGCGTATGATCCGGCAGGCGACGGCAAAACCGTTATTCGCGGATTTTCAGGTATTTATTACGCCCGCACACCGGGATTAATTTTTGCCGACACCGTCAATAACTATCGCGCGACTCCCGGTAATGTCAGCACGACGCTGCCGTTTACCGGATTTAGTCAAACGGCTTTCAATACTTTTTTAGGGACCACCGCCGGTGCGCCTTATTTGGCTATTACAGGATGTAACCCGACGGGAACGGCGGCTCAAATAGCACTTTGCACACCGAACACGGTTTATCGTCAATTTGCCATCGCCGGAATCAACTTAAACACTTCCAGCCTTGCCGGTCTGCCGAATGTGACACCGGCACAAATCGCCACGATTGCCGGCGGACTCGGACTCTCGTCCAATCCGTTTGTCGGAGCAACCGTTACCGGACACGCTGAAGATTTCAAAAATCCGCGTTCTTATCAATTCGGTTTCGGAATCGAGCGTGAATTGGCAAAAGGCTTTATTTTCGGGGTTGACTTTTCTCACGTTAAGACCGACCGTTTGCAGCGTAACCGTGATTTGAACGTGCCGTCACCGCTGACTGGAGAGGAATATCGCGCATTCTTACAAGCAAACAACACTCCGGCGAGATACCAAACAATGGTTGCTACTGGAATTATTGATCAGATTTTAATTTCCGGTCGAACATACATTGCCCTCAGCACACCGGGCGGTTTTGTCGGTCCAACTGGCGCAAACATTTTTTTCCCGACTGGTTCGGTAACGACTCGCCTGCGTCCGACCAATGATCCGGCACTAAATCCGAATGCGGCAAACAGACTTGCACTCGGCGCGGTTCAGGTTCGTGAATCAACGGCAAAATCGTTGTATCAGGGACTCACGTTTCGCACTCGTTTGGTTCGCAAATGGGGACAATTAAACGCTTACTATACTTTGTCGAAAAACGAATCCGACGATGATAACGAACGCGATGCCGGCGGTGTCGCTTACGCTAATCCGTATAATTTGCGTGGTGAATACGGTAATTCAAGACTTGACCGAAAACACCAATTCGTTGCCAATCCGATTTTCTTTCTGCCCTACGGTTTTGAAGTTTCCAGCGCAATCCGTTTTCGTTCGGGAACACCGATCAATGCTTATGCCGGTGCGGACTTAAACGGCGACAGCGTTTTTAATGACCGACCGCTGGCGAGTTACGGGGTCGAATTCAGACGCAACATTTTCCGCAACAGCAATCTTTACGACGTTGATTTGCGCGTCCAGAAAGGATTTAAATTCGATGAAAGAAGACGTTTGACGTTTTCCGCCGAATTTTTCAATGTCATCAATCGCCCGAATATCGTGTTCGCGTTCCCTGGAACTAACTCGACTTCCGGCGCACTTGGACAGTATTGTTCAGTCGGTTCGCAGCTTTGCGGCGTGAACGGCTCAACGAATGTGAACTTTTTACAAATTCGTGAGCAAGCCGGAACAAATGCCGGAAATAT
>JAJAZE010000383.1 GCA_026785925.1 Pyrinomonadaceae bacterium | reverse complement strand
GTTGGAAAATGTCGAAAACTTGCCGTTAATGTCGTGCGGAGATGTCAAATTAATGTTGGGAAATATCTTGAAAAACAAGCTGGATGAGCCGGAAATATTGATGGAGACGATTCATCAACGTCATAAAGTAAGGCAAAAAGACATCCTCAGGTGCAAGCACTTTTTAATCTGATAAAGTAGAATTAATCTGACAAAGTAGAACTAAGAACGGTTAAAATTTAACTTCTTTTAATATCAAGCCTTTAGGGAACTTTGTTTTGCTGTCAAACCACCTTATCTTGTGGTTTTGGAAATCTGAAAACAGATTTCCAAAGAAATTCGCGTAAGGTGAGCTATTAATTTGTCCAGAAAAAATCCTGCAAAAAGTCAAAGTTCCGCTTTCGCTGCAACAAACTTTTTGAATGCAATAATATGTTCTCAAAACCAATGAATGTTCCGAAAGGCTGGCTGGCGTTCGAGCTTAATGTGCTGCGGCGTTTGAAATTTGAATCGGCGATTCTGCCGTTCGCCGATCAGCCGCATCTCGGCGCGTATCTGAAACGCTGGAATGTGCGCGTGCTGGTGAACGACTCGACGCTGACCGGCTGGACGAAAGCCGTCGCCGCCATCCAAAATAACTCGGAGATATTGTCCGACGAAGATGTCAATCGCGTTCTCGAAGATGCGTATGTGCCGGGCTATCGTCTGCAAAACGCCGCGCTTCGCAACTGGTTTAATGAAACCGATGCGTGGTGGTTTGATAACGTCCGGCAGAACGCCGAGCGGCTCGCGTCGCCGGTGGCGCAGGCAATCGCGCTGAGTATCGGGATGAGCGTCGGCGATTACGCGCTGTCATTTACGAGCGAAACTTTAGAGCTGCGCCAACCGCTTTCGATTGTCTACCGCCGACTCTGGAGCATTTTTCCCGAACCGGTCAACAACGGTCAAAACAATACTTGTCAAAACAAATCAGCCGGTGAATTCATCGCCGAAAATTATATGGATTTGATGTTTTTAAGGCTGCCGCCGGCGCACAATCAAAATCAAAAAAACCGCTTCGGCACAGCAGCGTGGCGTGAAGAATGGCTGCGCGGCGGCGATTCGTTCTGGAATGATTTTGAAACGGCGCAGATCGGTAAACTCGGCACTTTAATCGAAACCAAATCGCAGTATTTGCGCCTGATCGAGGAAAATCTGCGAACGGCTTCGCACGTTCCGACGTGGGCAATCGCGCACGTCGAGGACGGCTTTGTTTCAACACAGGAAATTGTCGAAACGGTCGGGCGCATTCGCCGCGTAGATACGATTTTTTCAAAAGATTTCTCCGAATTAACCGGCACGAAAGCAGTCATTATCACCGCCTGACGAAAGGATGAAGGGTAAAGGATAAAGGATAAAGGATGAAGAATGAATAAGAATTATCGAGTGTAAGTTTTATTTATCCTCAGAAGATCCAAATTTGGGCGATTTTGATTGATTTCAGTTCTGCATTTCTATTTCGCTGACCATTCCATACAGCTTTTCTATCGCTGTTTTGAGGAAATTGACGAATCTTTTGAGGCGAAATTTACTTTGCTTCCACACT
>JAJAZE010000382.1 GCA_026785925.1 Pyrinomonadaceae bacterium | reverse complement strand
GCCGTAACCACCACGACCGCCGCCGCCGCGATTTCCGCCGCCGCCGCCGTAACCGCCGCGACCACCACCACCGCCGCCGCGATTTCCACCGCCGCCGCCGCCGCTGCGTTCTTCACGCGGTCTGGCTTCGTTGACGGTCAAACTGCGTCCGTCAATTTCCTTGCCGTTAAGCTGTTCGATTGCCGCTTTGACTTCTTCCGCGCTCGACATTTCGACGAAGCCGAAGCCGCGTGAACGTCCGGTGTCGCGGTCTTCAACGATGTTCGCTGATTCGACCGTTCCGGCTTGACCAAAAAGTTCTTGTAAATCTTCGTTAGAAGTGTTGAATGATAAATTACCAACGTAAAGTTTTGTAGACATAAAAAATCCTCTTCTCCTATCTGTATTTGAAGGAGTGTCAAAAGAAGTTATTAACGAAAGTAGGCTTCAGCGGAAACGGTTGCTTGCGAAGGCTTGCGGTCAAATGGCTTCTGTTACTAAAAAAACAAACCTAATCTCGAACTATCCAAAACACTACCGTTGATAAAAGAGAGAAGGAACTAACTTTCACATAATACTTTATTTCGAAAAATTAAGCAACGCTCCTTAGCTTCAATAAGAAACTGAAGGAGCGGCGACGGCAATTTGAAGTTATGTTAGGCGGCGAACCGGACATTTTTTCTGACTTCACACAATTTTCGCGCCGCCAATTTATAATTGTAATGTCAGACGAAAATTTATTTTGCCGGTTCCGATTTTGCACAGCCGGAAACTAAGGCTAAAATCATTGCAGTAAATTTACAACGTACCTTTCAGCTATTTTATCACGGAGAACGAATGAAATTTTATAACGATGTTTTAGGACTTATCGGCAACACGCCATTGGTTAAGATCAACACCTTAACCGCGCAGTATGGGATCAAAGCGCAGGTTTTCGCCAAGATGGAAAATCTCAATCCCGGTTTTTCAGTCAAAGATCGCATCGGTATTGCGATGATCGAAGCGGCGGAAAAAGAGGGAAGTCTGAAAAAAGGCGGCACGATTATCGAAGCGACTTCGGGAAATACCGGCATTGGTTTGGCACTCGCGGCGGCGGTTAAAGGTTACAAATGTATTTTCGTTTTGACGGAAAAAGCGTCGGTCGAAAAATCGCGTTATTTGAAATCTATGGGCGCGGATGTGGTGATTTGTCCAGCGGCGGCAAAGCCCGGAACGCCCGATCACTACGTCGAAACAGCAAAACGGATTGCGTCGGAAATGCCGAATTCTTTTTATCCCGACCAATACAATCATCCGGCAAATCCGCTGGCGCATTACCGCACCACCGGACCGGAAATCTGGAACGACACGGACGGCAAAATCACGCATTTCGTCTCCAGCATCGGCACGGGCGGCACGATTTCCGGGACGGGCAGATATTTGAAAGAGAAAAATCCGAACATTCAAATCGTCGGAGCCGATCCATACGGCTCGATTTTTAAAACTTATAAAGAAAGCGGACACGTCCCCGAAGCCACGCCGTATCTGGTCGAAGGCATCGGGCAAGCGTTGCCGGTCGGCAATGCCGATATGAAAGCGATTGACGAAATTATCAACATCACCGACCGCGAATCTTTTGAGTTGGCGCGGCAGTTGTCGCGCCACGAAGGGATTTTCTGCGGCGGCTCGACCGGCACGATTTTCGGAGCCGCGCTGAAAGTGGCGAAAAACCTGGACGAAAACGGTTTGGTCGTTTTTATCGTCTGCGACACGGGCGAACATTATTTGACGAAGTTTCATTCGGACGAATGGATGAAGGAAAAACTTCTGCTCGAACCGCAGAAAATTACTGCCGGACTGATCAATGAAACAAAAAATTCCGCTGCGCCGCGCGAGTTAGTATTTGTTGCCCCTGACGAATTAGTTGCTGTTGCGCTGGCAAAGATGAATGAAATCGGTGTCACGCAGATTCCCGTCTTAGAGAATAATCAATCGGTCGGCTCACTGCGCGAAAGTCGCGTTTTGACCAAATTGCTCGAAAACCGCGAGCTGCTTGAAGCCAAAGTCGGCGACGTGATGGACGAAAGTTTCCCGATTGTCGAGGTTGACGCGACTTTTAACGAAATAAAAGAGAAACTGCAGAAATCGCCAGCCGTTTTGATTGAAGATTTCAAGCGAATTACGGGTATAATCACCAGAATGGATATGTTGGATTTGCAGAAATAATCGGAAGCGACAGGTTCAAGGTTCAAAGTTCAATGTCCAAGGTTTAAACTTTGAACCTGAAACCTGAAACCTGAAATAAATGTGAGGAAAAGCAATGAACGACGAAAATGACAAACCTAATAACAATGATTGGGGAATGACAATGCCGCATATGCGTCTTGAAAAAGACAAAAATGCCGATGACTTTTCCGACGAATTTGCGCCGCCGAAACATTCCGCACATCAGCCGCCGGGCGATGAGTGGGGAATGACGCAGCAGAATTTCAGCTTGCCCGCCGATCAATCTTCGTCGTCTGATTTTGATAAAACCACGCCGAACATCAACATTCCGAAAGATGCCTGGCAAAGCGAAAGTTCGCCGTCGTCGCCGACATCATCACCGGACGAATGGGGAATGACGCAACAAAATTTCAGCGTCCCGCACGAGCAAAAGCCGGATCAGTGGGGCGCGACCGCACCGAATCTCCATATTCCGCCGGAAAGCAAAGCGGACGACTGGGGAATGAACACGCCGCCGGTCAACGCGCCGACCCAAGCGGGCAAACGCGATGAATGGTCAATGCCCGCGCCGGTTTTTCGTATTTCCGAAGGCGAGAAAGTTGATAATTTACCCAAAAGATCGCTGAGTTTTGAACAGCCGGAGATAAATAGTTTCGACAAAACCACGCCGAATTTTAATTTCAACCAAACTGCTCCGCCGGGAATTTACGGCGAAAGTGCGCCGCAATCCGATTCGCCGGCACAGCCAATGATTGCCGTACCTAGTCCGGTCAGCCAAACTGCCGCCGCGCCGTCGGCGAATCCGCAAAGCTCGAAAGCAATCTATCTTCTCGGCGGGTTGATTGCGATGCTTTTTCTCGGAATCATCGCGCTGGCAGGAACTTATTTTCTGTTTCTCGACCAACCGCCGGCGGCGCAAACGATTGATACACCGAAAGAAGAAGATTCACCCAAAGAAACGACTTTATCGTCCGCGCCAATCGCCGCGTCTGAACCGGACATTGTGCTGCCGAAAACGATTGACTATAAAAGCGCGATGGTTTTGGTGGCGGCGGGCGAATTCACAATGGGCAGCGACGCAGACGCGGACGAATCGAAACCGGCGCACAAAGTTACTTTGCCCGCCTTTTACATTGACAAAACGGAAGTGACGAACGCCGAATACAAAGCGTTTTGCGATGCGGCGAAAAAAGATTACCCGCCGAATCCGCACCTTGAAAAAGATTATTTTATCAAACGCCCGAACGCACCGGTGGTCGGCGTATCGTTTGCCGATGCGAAGGCTTACGCGGAATGGGCGGGAAAACGCCTGCCGACCGAAGAAGAATGGGAAAAAGCCGCGTCGTGGGACGAATCGGCGCACAGCAAACGCGCCTTTCCGTGGGGCGATGATTTTCAAAAAAGCGATGTCGCGTTCGGTCTAACTACGATTTCCGATGTCGGCAAGTTTTCCGATGGCGCGAGTTCGTGCGGTGCGCTGGATATGGCGGGAAACGTCCTCGAATGGGT
>JAJAZE010000381.1 GCA_026785925.1 Pyrinomonadaceae bacterium | reverse complement strand
TTTGCAATTGCAGTTCACATTTTGACCGTTCTCGCCAAGGCGGGCGAAGGAAATAATGTGAAATCCGATCATATCGCCGCGAGCGTCGGAACGAATCCGGTGGTTATCAGGCGACTTCTCGGTGATTTGAGTCAGGCGAAATTGGTTGTTTCGCAAACCGGCTCGAACGGCGGAACCAGATTGGCAAAGTGTCCGAATTTGATAAATCTGGCGGACGTTCACAAAGCGATTGCCTGCGGAAACACTTTTTCACTGCATCGGCAAACGAACGACGACTGTTTGATTGGGAAAAATATCCAATGCGTTTTGGAAAAGCTGCAATTGGAAATCAGCGATGTCGTCGAGGCAAAACTCGCGCAGTTTTCGCTGCAAAGCGTTTTAGAAGCGGTCGAGAAAGTCGGCTGCGATCAGGGGAAGGTTTTGGATTAAATTTTTTGAGCATATTTGTATCAAAAGACGTTACAAACCTATTAAATTACGGGTTGTGCATTTGAAAGAAAAATTAACAGGATAGACAGGATGGACGGGACGGAAGAGAATTGGCTGAATTGTTTTATGATCCTGTTTATCCTGTCTATCCTGTTAAAATATGCCTTTAATTTTTCAACTGCGTAACTTCTATAAATATGAAAAGAGGGAAAATAAAAAATGACGGAAAATACACCGAACGGTAAAATGATTTTGGAACATTTGAATTGGCGTTACGCGACGAAGGCTTTCGACGCGGGCAAAAAAGTTTCGGATGAGGATTGGGAAACATTGGAAAACGCGCTGCTGCTCGCGCCGTCGAGCTTCGGCATTCAGCCGTATAAATTTATCGTCGTCACCGATCCGGCGATTCGGGAAAAATTGAAACCGGCGGCTTGGGGACAAACGCAGGTGACGGACAGTTCGCATCTCGTCGTTTTCGCGTATAAAAAGACTTTGAGCGATGCCGATATTGACCATTACGTCGAGCGCATCGTCGAGGTGCGCGGTGCGCCGCGCGAAAGTTTGGCGGAATACGAAGGCGCGATGAAGAACGCGGCAAAGCAGTCGGTCGAAGGCGGCACAGTCGAGACGTGGAATTCGCGGCAGGCGTATATCGCGCTCGGATTTTTGCTGGAAACGGCGGCGCTTTTGAAGATTGACGCGACTCCGATGGAAGGTTTCGACGCGGTGCAATTCAACGAAATTCTCGGTTTGGAAGATTATTCGGCGGTCGTAATTTGCGCCGTCGGTTATCGAAATGCCGAAGCCGATTATCTGGCAGACGCGGCGAAAGTGCGTTTTCCGAGAGAGGAATTGATTCAAAGAATTTGATTTTAACGGGCAAAAGTGTTGGTTGCGAACAAGGGAAGGAAATATGAAACCACAGATTTTAAGTGGTAAAAACGAATGTCCAGCCAAAGAAAAAACGGCGGCGATTTTGTGGAGAATGTCTTCGGAATTGATCGGTGTCTATCTGTGGTTTCTAAAATTCAGCAATGTTTTGTTGAAACTAATTCAATAGATTCTTAAGATTGAAGAACAGCGAATTTACAAAATACAAAACAGGAGAAAACATTTGATGAATTCATTTCTAAACGATTGGTCGCCGCGCGCGTTGAGCGTTTTGCGAATCATCATTGGGTTTTTGTTGTTATTTCACGGCACACAAAAACTTTTCAACTATCCGCCAAAAGAAGGATTTACCGCCGCCGCCGGTTTAATGCTGCTGGCGGGAATTTTAGAATTCGGGGGCGGCGCGTTGTTTTTGATCGGTTTGTTGACGCGCCCGGTCGCTTTTATTTTATGCGGGATGATGGCGGTCGCTTATTTTATGGCACACGCTTCGGGCGGATTTTTGCCGCTGGTCAATAAAGGCGAACTGGCAGTCGTTTATTGTTTCGTCTTTTTTTATTTTATGTTTTCCGGCGGCGGCGCGTGGAGTTTGGATAATTTGATCGGCAGAAACAAAAGGTAATATGAAAAATTATATTGGTAAATCAATGACGTTCGCCGAATACCTCAAGCTGATTGATGATTTGCTGTTGGACGGGAAAACGACGGGCGAAATTCAGTCGGAGGCGATGTTTAATTACGGGAAATTGAATCGCCAGCGAATGCACCGACTGGAAAAAACGGTGAAATTAAACGATTCGCTCGTCGAAAAAGCCGGGAACATCGAATGCAAAATGCTCTGGCTGATTGTCACCGAAGGCTGGTGCGGCGACGCGGCGCAGAATATCCCGACGATTGAAAAGATCGCGGCGCAATCGTCAAACATCGAAACTCGCTACGTTTTGCGCGACGAAAATCTTGAATTGATAGATTCCTTTCTAACCGATAATGCGCGTTCGATTCCGAAACTAATCGCGCTCGACGCGGAGACTCTGGAAACAATCGGAACCTGGGGACCGCGACCGAAGGCGGCGATGGATTATTTTCACGAGTTGAAAAATCAAGGACTGGAGAAGCCGCAGATAACGGAAAATTTGCAGCGGTGGTATTTGCAGGACAAGGAAAAATCTCTGCAAAGCGAATTTGAACTTTCGCTCTCCGAATGGTCAAATGCAAAACAACCGGCGGCGTAAAAAATTCAGGCGGAACAAGCGGGTTTTCAGTTTATAAAACTAAAAGGAATCAGAAATTATGAGTAAAGATTTGATTCGGGACGACGTGGTGATCAAACTTAATTTGAAAGCCGTCAAATAATCAATCTTTGTCCGCGAAACTGCGCGGCGGCGAAACTTTTTCCTGTCTTCGGTTTCGTCGTTTCGCGCTTCTCGCGGGCAAATCCCAAAATTATGAAAACATACGAGATAAACGAGTTCGGAATAGAAAATCTGACCTTGACCGAGCGCGACGAACCGACACCGAATGCCTCTGAAGTGAAGGTGAAATTTCACGCGGCATCTTTGAATTACCGCGATTTGATGATGGTTAAGGGAACGTATAATCCGCGTTTGAAAACGCCGCTCGTGCCTTTTTCGGACGGCGCGGGCGAAGTTGTCGAGATCGGCGAAGCGGTGACGAAATTCAAAGTTGGCGATAGAGTTATGCCGATTTTTATGCAGGGCTGGCACGACGGCGCGGTTGACGCGGCGAAAGCGAGAACCGCGCTCGGCGGCGATTTGGACGGCTGTCTGCGCGAATTCGGAACTTTCGACGAAAACGGTTTGGTTTGCATTCCCGATCATTTTTCTTATGAAGAAGCCGCGACTTTGCCGTGCGCGGCAGTGACGGCGTATCACGCGCTTTATTGTTCCGGGAGTTTGAAGCCGGACGATTCGGTTTTGCTGCAAGGCACGGGCGGCGTTTCGATTTTCGCGCTGCAAATGGCGAGCGTGATCGGCTGCCGTTTGATTATCACGTCTTCGAGCGACGAAAAACTGGAGCGGGCGAAAGAGTTGGGCGCGACCGATTTTATCAACTATAAAACGACGGAAGACTGGGACAAAAAGGTTTTGGAATTAACGGGCAAACGCGGCGTTGATCACGTGGTCGAAGTCGGCGGCGCGGGGACGATGCAGAAATCGGTGAACGCCGTCCGAGTCGGCGGACACGTCGCCGTGATCGGCGTTTTGTCGGGCAAAGGCGATTTTAATCCGGCTTCGCTGCTGATGAAATCGGCGCGTCTTCAGGGAATTTACGTTGGCTCTCGCCAGATGTTTGAAGATATGAATCGCCTTTTCTGCCAGCATCCGCATTTGAAGCCGGTGATTGATCAGACGTTTGAATTCGGCGAAGTCAAAGACGCGCTCGAACTTATGGAAAGCGGTTCGCACTTCGGCAAAATCGTCGTCAGGATAAATTAAAATGCACGAACAAAAAGCGTTGGAAAACAATCGAAAAAGCGGTTTGGAGCCGCACGAGGTTTTGAAGAATCTGAGCGGTCTGGAAATTTTTCAAAAGATGATGGCGGGCGAACTTTTGATGCCGCCGTTTGCCGAAACGCTCGAATACACTTTGCTCGAAGTTGAAGAGGGAAGAGTCGTTTTCGGCGGGCAGCCGAAACTCGCGTTTTGCAATCCGCTGGGAACGATTCACGGCGGTTATCTAGCGACTCTGCTCGATTCGGCGATGGCGTGCGCGGTTCACACGACGCTCGAAGCGGGGAAAGGCTGCACGAGCGTGGAGTTTAAAATCAACTTTGCGCGTCCGGTTTTTGAAGCGACCGGACATTTGCAAACCGAAGGAAAAATTATCAACGTCGGCAGACAAATCGCCACCGCCGAAGGAAAAGTGACGGATGAAAACGGCAAACTTTACGCGCACGGCACAACTACTTTAATGATTTACGATTTGAAATAAAATACAGTTTGAGGGAGAAAAATATGAGCGAAATTAAACAAATCGAACCGAACAATTGGAAAACATTTTTGGAAGAATTTTCCGAAAGAAACAACCACCGGCGGGCGCGGATTGACGTTTATCGAAACGACGGCAACGCTGAGGAAGAACAGTCGGAAGCGCATTTTGAAGCGGCTTCGCTGAAAGAAAACGGCGATAAACACGATGTCGGCATCATCCGTTTTGACCGCTCAAAAGCCGAAACGGAGAAAATGCACGACACGATTACCAACGTCATCGGAATCGCCGTGCAATACGACACCGACGGCAGCGAAGACGCGCTGCAAATTACGGATCAGGAAAACGAATTGATTAGTTTGCGCTTTGAATCGAAAGTTGACGGTGCTTCTTAGTTGGCGATTTCTCTAAAAAAGTAGGATGTTTGATTACTTGAATCGTCGTAAGTCCAGGTTTGAAAGCGGCGGGACAGCCAGACCAGATTGACCAAACCGACATCTCCGCTGCACGCGGCAACGTGCGAGATTAGTGCGCCCGATAAAAAGATACGAACATTGTCGGAGCCGTATAAACAGGCGAGCAGAATGATCGAATTGACTACGACGAACGGTGCGAGCGCGACGAAAACGAAGTTTTTGCCGCTGACGATAAAGTCATCGGCGATGCAAAGCGCGGACATTTGCCGCCAGCGATACTCAACGCGCACATTTTTGGCTCCGCAAAATCGGTAGGCGAAAAAATGGACGTATTCGTGAACCGGAACCAAAACTAAAAACGTGGACAGAAATCCGACACCGAGATAGCTGAGTTTGTCGCCAAGCAAAGATTCGCCATAGAAAATCAGACGAGCGGCGAAGGCAAAAGCGCAGAGATTAACGAGCAAATACAAAAGGTTCGGCGCGTTTGCCCGGAAAAGATATTTGCGCGTCACCGGAATCACTTCATCGTGCGAAAACGATTCGATAATTCCGTAGGCTTGGCGGTTTTGCAAATTAGTAATTGTCGGTTTCGCCGGTTGATTCATAAGGTTTTTTACGAATGCGGCATTCTCGTGGTTTCAACAAATCAAGGTAGAAAAATTATTTGTATATGGTATCGGGAGCAACGGGAAACACCGGGTCGGTAGTTGCTAAAACATTATTGGAGAAAGGTTTGCCTGTCCGCGTGATTGTTCGCAGTCGGGAGAAAGGCGCGGCTTTTGGAAAATTCGGAGCGGAGATTGCGGTTGCCGATTTGCAGGACGCAACCGCTTTGACCGAAGCGTTACAAGGTGGAAAAGTTTTGTATTTGATGAATCCGCCCGCTTACCAATCGGAAGATTTATTTGCGGAATCGGACAAAGTGATCGCGGCTTTTCAGACAGCGATTGGAAATTCCGTGCTGGAAAAAATCGCCGCGCTTTCATCGGTCGGCTCACATCTTTCGAGCGGAACGGAAAATATTTTGACGACTTACCAACTCGAACAGGCGTTTGGAAATCTGGAAATTCCCGTAACTTTCGTTCGCGCCGGGGGTTTTATGGAAAACTGGAACGGAGTTTTGGAAACGGCGAAAACGGCGGGCGTTTTGCCGAGTTTTTTTCAGCCGCT
>JAJAZE010000380.1 GCA_026785925.1 Pyrinomonadaceae bacterium | reverse complement strand
TCGCCGTTCAGACCGAAAAAAACTCGCAGGTTTTGATTTTTGAAAATCCTTACGGCGCAATCAAAGCACAGCCGGAAATTTTCACTTTTGCCGCGCCGATAAAAACTCTCGCCATCGGTTTGCTCGAAGGCGACGCGCGTTTTGATTTGGCAATCGCGGTCGGCAACGAACTCGCTGTTCTGCGCGGCAGAGATAGAAAATTGTTGTTTGACGAAAGCGGCAAACAGGCTGAAGCCTTTCGTTTAAGTCGCCAAAAATTCGATTTTCAAATTGACGCGCTGGCGGTCGGCGATTTTATCAAAGGCGAAAGTTTCGATAACGAAATCGCTTTACTCGCTGATAACGGTAAAGTTCATTTATTGGAAAAATCAGAACAATGGCGCGATAAAAAAACGGTTGCGCTACCGAATAATTTATCGAACGGCAATGCGCCCGTAATAATGCTGACGGCGCGAATTTCGGCGCGTTCGATTGATACGTTGATTGTCGGCGTGGGCGAGCAGATTCATTTATTGACGAGCGACGTTACGCCGCCGAAAAGCGAAACTGAAGCGATAAATTACAGCGGACAAGAATTTAATCTCGCGGCATCGCTCGATGTGGCGGGCAAAACGACGGCGATTTTGCCGATGCGTCTGAACATTGACGCGCTGAGTGATTTGGTTGTGATGCGCGAAGATTCGGTCGCGCCGACGATTGTGCAGACCGCGCCGATGGCGACTTTCACGGTTGTCTCTAACGCAAATGTTGGTGACCCCAGGTTAGGCGACGGAATTTGCGCGATAAATCCGTGTCCGATTGACCCGAATTTTCCATGCACCGGCGTTTGCACATATTTGGCGGCGCGGCAACAGGCTAGTTTTAACGGCGGCTCATCTCTAATAAATTTCAGTTTGGCTTCAAATGTTTTTATCGCGCCGCAAAGCGGAATGTCTGCCGGACTAACCATTGACGGCACGACGGGAGCGGGCGGTTTCGTTGAGTTTCCGGGAATATTCAACCAATTTCCCGCCTCGCATCGCAGCGGCAACGCCGTTGACAACTGCGTCATTCGCGGATTAGTTGCTAACGGTTATGTTGACAATTATTACGTTAATTTCGGAGGCAGTAACAGCATCGTCGAGGGCAGTCGGCTCGGCACGAACGTCGCCGGAACTGCCACTCTGCCGATGAACGGTTACGGTGTTACTTTCGGCAACGGAAATAATTTAGTCGGCGGAACAACTGTTGCTGCCCGCAATATCATTTCAACCGGCGAAGGCGAAGGAGTTAATGGAAGTTCAATAGGCGGCATCGGTATAAATCGTGTGCAGGGCAATTTCGTCGGGACGGACGTTACCGGCACAATCGCGCTTGGAAATAAATTCGTCGGAGTTCGCGCCACAGGTCAGAATATCTTAGTCGGCGGCACAACGGCGGGCGCGGGCAACGTCATTTCCGCGACGACGGGCGATGTGAATTTCGGCGCGGACGGAGTTAATCCGGTCGGCACCGGAATTTTGGTGCAGGGCAACCGCATCGGGACAAATGCCGCCGGAACAGCCGCGCTTCCCAATATGCGTAACGGTATTTACATGACTTCCAGCGGCACTTTAGACACCATCGGCGGCATTGCGCCGACGGCGCGAAACATCATTTCCGGCAACGGCATCAACGGCTTAGAGCTTAATCCGGCTGGCACTAACACGGCGCAAATTTTAGGAAATTTTATCGGCACGAACGCGGCTGGAACGGCGGCGATTCCCAACGGCGACTTCGGCTTGAGAATCAATCAGTTCGCCTCGAAGGTAATCAGCAACAACGTCATTTCCGGCAACACCGGCGGCGGAATCCAGACTCAGACAGGCGGCAACGGCGGCGGGGACATTATCTCGAATAATCTTATCGGGACGGATGCGACCGGCGCGAATCGGCTTGGGAATGGCGGTATCGGACTCGTTCTCGGCAGCGAGGTTGGCAACGGCTTGACCTTTAATCAAACCGTCACGGGCAATACCATCGTCGCCAACGCCAGCCACGGCGTTTTGGTTAACGGCGGCTTCAGTTTGATTCTCCAGAACAATTTTATCGGCACGAATTCCAACCTCAGCGCAGGTTTGGGAAACGGCGGTGACGGAATTCGGTTTAGCAATCAATTCAGTTCCAATCAAATCGGAGGCGCGGGCGCGGGCAATACGATTGCCTTTAACGCGGGCAACGGCATCAATATGGTAACGACGGACATCGGTTCGACCGGAAATCGAATCAGCCACAATGCAATTTTCAGCAACGGCGGTTTGGGAATTGATTTGGGCGGCGACGGCGTAACCGCCAACGATGAATGCGACGGCGAAAACGGCGTGAATGCTTTGCAAAACTATCCGGTGATCTCCGCCGTCAGCGCGTCGGGCGCAAGCAATGTCCGTATCGTCGGCAGTCTCAACAGCACGGCGAACCAGACTTACACTCTACATTTCTACGCCAACACGATGAGCGATGCATCCGGCTTCGGCGAAGGACGATTATTTATCGGCACGACCAGCGTTGCTGTTCCCGCCGGTTGCCAGGCGCATTTTACGGTGACTTTGCCGCGCACTTTATTTGGCGCACGCTCCATTTCGGCGACGGCGACCGATGCGGACGGCAACACTTCGGAGTTTTCCAACAGCGTTTCAATCCGAACTCCGATTGGCGATTACGACAACGACGGACGAGCGGATTTGACGGTTTGGCGACCGTCGAACGGAACCTGGTTCACGCTGCAAAGTTCCGACGGTGGTTTCCGCGCCGTGCCGTTCGGACAAAACGGCGACCGTCCCGCGCCGGGCGATTTCGACGGTAACGGGCAAACGGATTATACGGTTTTCCGCCCGTCAGACGGCGTTTGGTATACGCTTTTTAATCCGGCGTTAAATTTCCACGCGCAGGCGTGGGGCATCAGCACCGATTTGCCGATTCCCGGAGATTTTAACGGCGACGGCATTGACGACATCACGATTTGGCGCAGCTCGACCGGAACTTTTCATTCGTTCTTTTCAAACGGCGTTCCGTTTAGTTTTCAATGGGGACAATCGGGCGACCGACCGGTTTCGGGCGATTTCGACGGCGATGGACGCAACGATTTTGCGATTTATCGCGGCGGCGATTGGTATATCCGCAACAGCCGGAACAACGCGCTGACCGCCGTTACTTTCGGACTCGCCACAGACCAACCCGTGCCAGCCGATTATGACGGCGATGGGAAAACCGATATTGCCGTGTTCCGCCCGTCAAACGGCACCTGGTATTTGCTGCGAAGCGGCGCGGGCAATGCGCTCGCGGCGGCGCAGTTCGGACAATCCGGCGACACGCCCGTGCCGGCGGATTACGATGGCGACGGACACGCCGACATCGCGGTTTATCGCGGCGGCACCTGGTTTTTGCAACGCTCGACTGCCGGATTTACCGGCGTGGCGTTCGGCGCGGCGAGCGACGTTCCGATTCCAGCCGCTAAACTGTATTAGCGGCAGCGAAAATTACGCGGCTGATTAAGTTGCAAATTCGCCAATGAAAAAGCCGAAAGATTTCTTCCGGCTTTTCTTTTGTTTTATAAACTTCGACTGTCTGATTTTTTCCGGGAAAATTAAGGTCGCCATTCGACGGGAAATATTTGACCGGCTTTTTCCGGTTCAAGTTTTAATCCGGCGAGCGTTGCCGCCCGCGACAAAACCGGATCGCGTCCCGCCGCTAAATCCTCCGGTGACGGTAACAACAATTCATCCGGTGTCACGCCGACGCGCTCCAAACTTTTTCCGTCGGTCATTAGTAAGTCGGCGGTCGTCACCGAAACGCCGTAGAAAAAAACCAAATCGAGTCCCGATTTATGCGTAAAATAAGTTCCCTGCATTACCAAACCGGGCGTTTGGTCGCCGATCACCGTGCCGCGTTTTTCAAGCTGGACGACGCGGGCGAATAATTCGGAAGCCGAGCCGGATTCACCGTCCACCAGCACGATTAACTTGCCCGTGAAAACATTTTTGCCGCGCGTTTTCGCCGTCAAAGGCTTCGATTCTTTGCGTCCTTTCAAATCGCCGATTTTGACATCGCGGTCGAAAAAGTAGCCGGTCAACCGCAGCAGAGCCGTTTCGTAACCGCCGCCGTTGCCGCGCAAATCCAGAATCAATGTTTTGCGCTTTCGCGCTTTTTCCATCAATTCGTCAATTGCTCTTTCGCCGGCGAAAAACGGCATTTTCCAAATCAGCACATCATCGTTTTCTGAATAAACGTGGTGCAGAAAACGGTCGTTTTCACCCTCTCTGATCAGCGCGGCAATATCGGCTCCCGGATTCGGACTTCGCAAATCAAGCACGGGCTTTCCCGCCCGCACTTTCGCCATTATTTCCAAACGCTCGGTCGTGCCGTCGCTTTTTTTGACCAGCACTTTCATACTTTTGGCGGATTTTAAAAAGAACAATAAATTTCGCAGGTTTTTTCGCATCGGCGTATAACCGCCGACCACTATAATTTCGTCACCCGTTTTTAGCCCTTTCGCTTCGGCGTCGCTGCCCGGTTTGACCGCGACGACGTAACATTTATCGCCGATCATCTGCATTTCCCAACCGTGCTGAACACTATCGGCGGGCGCGGGCGGCGCGAAAAAAGTGTGCGAATCATCAAACTGCATCATAGTCTGCGCGATCACGCCAAGAATCTGTCCGGCATTCGTCGTTAGATTGACGCGCTCTTCGGCTGATTTAAAAATCGCGTCCACGTCTTTGCCGCCGAAAGTCGGATCGTAATAATTTTTGACAATATCTTTTTTGATGGTGTCGAGAATTTCACGCCCGCGCCCCTGCTCATTTTTCAAAGTTTGACCAATCACTGACGGCAATGCAGTCAACATCAAAAGGAAAATAATGATCCAGATTAAATGAGATGAAATTTGCGGCGACGATTTTATAAACTTCATAAAAATGATTTTTGAGAAATTTGCCGTAAAAAAGCAAAAATAAGAATGGTTGTATTTTTGCTTTTGCCTTTTACTTTTTGAGCTGATTTATTAGACCTCTTGCGAAAATCAAAACCAAGTAAATTTAACCGCCAATAAACGCGGATGAACGCAGATTTTTTGTCTTTATCCGCGTCTATCTGTGTTCATCTGCGGTTAAATTTGTATTTCGCAAGAGGTCTATTATTTGTTTTTCTCGATTTTTTCAATCAGCTTAGTCGCCCGATTACGCGCAATCAGCGGAATTCGTTCGTCGTTGCCCAACTCTTTCAAGAGCGGAATCATCTGCGCCGCGTCGGAAACTTCGCCGCGTCTAACCATCGAATCGAGCGCGTCCAGCAAGCGCGGAGCTTCGAGCGGCTGATTTGTCCGCGCCACCGAAATATCGAAAATCCAGAGCGATTGCTGACCGATTTTGCGGTATTCGTCCGCCAGTTTTTTCGCGTCCTTATTGTCCGTCCAGTTAAACGCCGCCGTTCGGGTGCGTCCGTCTTTTTTCATCGAAAACTGCATCGCGCCGAGGTTCGAGTAATCTCTGACGGTTTGGTAAGTTTCAGTCGAATCGAGAAAATTTAGGGCTTGCCAAATCGTTTTCAGGCGTTCGAGCGTCGCCGGCGAAAGTTGCAGCGGGTCGGTTTCCGGCTCGGCAAAGTCTTTTTTCTGAAACGTAATTTTCCCTTTTCCGTTCTCGTCGTGTTCGATATAAATCTTTGAAATCAAGAAGTCTGACTTTGCAAATTCGTAAAAATAAACCGGCTTATCGGCGGCGGCGACCGGCGGGCGCGAATTTATTCCGGTCGTTTCGTTGGGCTTTTCGATTGTCACCGGCTGAATTTCGTTTTCAGGACGCGAATTCTTTTTGATTGCCGCCGCTGCATTTTCGGCGACGGTTTTGGTGTTGACCGGAACTGTCTTTTTAGAAGTTTTCTTTTTCGACGGCTGCCGTTTTGTTTGCGCGGACGCGGAAAAGGTCAAAGCCAAAATTAAGCTGAAACCGACGAGTAAAGTTTTTGCCAATCGTTTTTTCGACATTTTTATTTTTGTTCCTTTAACCATCCGCGAAAACTTTTCAGCGCGAAAGTCTGTCCTTCGGTGCGGCTCAGTTCCAAAAATCCAGTCAATGTTTCCGCCGCCAAAAGCGGAAGTGCGCGGCTGCGGGAAATTTGACGATAATTTTCCCTGTCGAGTTCATAAAACGCAACCGTTTCACCGTCATAAATCCAAACTTCGGGAACTTCGAGCGCGGCGTAAATCGGGAATTTGGCGAGTGAGCCGTGCGTGATGTCAACTTCTAATGCGATGTCCGGCGCGGGATAATTTTTCGGGTCGAGCGATTTGACCTTGCCGATTACTTTGTCCGCGCTTTGAATGTAGAAACAATCATCCGGCTCAACGCCTTTCTTTTTCAGTTCGCGCCGAAAAGTCGTCGAACCGGCTGATTCGAGAGTCAAGTCAAAATGCTCGCAATACGCTCGAACGAGCATATCAACCGAAAGGGCAGGAGTTTCGTGTTCCATCAATGGCGGCATAATTTCTAATTTTCCTCCGTCGTAAGCGAGCCGCCAGCCAGCCCGTTCTTCAAAATCTTTCAAAAACATTTCATATTCCGCCCACGAAATATCGTTGAGCAAAATCGTTCTGCCCGCACTCGTGAGAAAATCCACCGCCGTGAAATTATCCAGCACAAAATTTTCCGCCGTCGCCGTATTCATCGTTTTAAAAACCTCTCACTCGAATCTTACCGAAACCACTTTTGAAATTCCAGCTTCCTGCATCGTCACTCCATAGAGAGCCTTTGCCGCTTCCATCGTCCGCTTGTTGTGCGTGATGACGATAAACTGCGTTTTTTCGGACATCGCCGCGATTTTATCAACAAAGCGTCCGACATTCGCGTCGTCGAGCGGCGCGTCAACTTCGTCCAGCAGACAAAACGGCGCGGGACGATATTGGAAAATCGCCATCACCAGCGCAATCGCCGTCATCGCTTTTTCACCGCCCGACAAAAGCAGAATGCTTTGCAGGCGTTTGCCCGGCGGCTGCGCGACGATTTCAATGCCCGCTTCGAGAACGTCTTCGGCTTCGAGCAGAGTCATTTCACCGCGACCGCCGCCGAAAAGTTCCTGAAAAAATTCGATAAAATACCGGTTTATCGCGTGAAACGCGGCTTTGAATTTCTCGCGTGAACGCTGCTTGATTTCTTTCAAAGCCGCTTCCGCCGCCGCGATGCCGTCAATAATATCCTTGCGCTGCGCCGTCAAAAACGTCAGACGCTCTTCGGCTTCCGCCAATTCTTCGAGCGCGAGCATATTGATTGCGCCGAAGTTTTCGATCTTCTCGCGCAAATCTTCGACCGTCAGCCGCGCCGTTTCCACATTAAAATCCGCCTCGACCGTTTCATTTTCGACTAATTCGATGAGCGAAACATTTAATTCCGAGTGCGATTTTTCGTTCAGATTTTTCAATCGCGTGACGGCTTCCGCCTGTCTGATTTCAATTGCGGCGCGGTCATTGCGGGCTTCGGCGGATTTTTTGTTGAGTTCGGTTAGTTCCGCTGCCATCGTATCCGCCTGCTCGCGCACGAGTTTGAGATGCGCGGTCATTTCCGATAGTTCGTTTTGCTCGACCGTTTGTTCCGTTTCGGCGGCGGCGATTTTCAATTCGATTTCGCGGATTGATTTTTTCAATTCCTGCGCCTTAGTCGCCGTTTCCGAAATTTCCAGATTCTGCCGCGCAATTCTCGATACAAGGTCCGTCCGCTCGTTTTCGATCCGCCGCAAGGCGGTTTGCGCCGCCCGCCGCCGCTCGCCCGAAGTGGCGGCGGAAGTGCGTTTTTCATTCAACCCGGCGTTTTCCGCGCTCAATTCGTTCCGCGCCGCATTTAATTTATCGGTGATTTCCGTCAGATTTCCTGCTGCCGATTCGCGGGCTTTTGCCGCTTTTTCCGCGCTCGATTTTGCGTCGCGGCGTTTTAATTCGATTTCCGAAACTTCGGTTTCGATCTGTTTCGACTCTTCGCCGACCACTTTTTTATGCCGCGCGGCGCGTTCCGTTTCCTGCGCGAGCGATTTCGCCTGCATCTCGTTTGAAAGCAGTTCGCGCTCGACTTTAACGATAAACGCCTGCAAATCTACGAGTTTATTTTCCCTTTCGGTTAGAATGTTTCGCGCTTCGACGGTTTCTTTTTCCGCTTCTTCAAATTCTTCGTTTAACTTTTGGGTGACGTTTTCAAGTTCGCGCAGTTCCCGTTTGAACGCCAGCAGCGACGTATTTTTTTCGTTCGCATTGATTTTTCCGCCGACAAAAAGTTTGCCGCCGACATTCAAATCGCCGTTTAAACCGATTAAAGTTTCATCGCTTTTAGCTGTTGCCGTTTCCAAATTTTCCGTCAAAATCGCCGCCATCTCACGCGGAAAAACCTGCGCGAGCAGCGCGGTAAAATCACTCGAAACACCGAGCAGATTCGCAATTTCCTCTTTCGATTTCGGCTTTGAACCCTGAACCTCGAACCTTGAACTCTGAACCAAAACGGCAATTCGTCCAAGATTTTTTTCGTTCAAAAACCGCATTATTTTCCGCGCTTCGTCTTCGGACTCGACCAGAATCGTTTGCAGATAATTCCCGAACAAATTTTCGACTGCTTTTTCCGCCCGTTCGTCAACGCTCAATTTATCAGCGAGCGTTCCGCAAAATTTCACGCCGATTTTCTTTTGTTCGGCGAAAAGTTTCTGCACCGCCGGTGCGTAAATCGTTTTGCGTTCTTCGAGTTCGCGCAAAGTTTCGAGCCGGTTTCGCCGACGCGAAACTTCTTCCCGCAAATTGTAGGAAATCTTTTCTTTTGATTTCAGAATTTCACGCGCCGCGCTCGCTTCATCGAGAATTGTCTGCTTTTCCGCTTGCAGATTTTTCAATTTGTCGCGCTCACTTTTCAAAGTTTTGGCGAGCTTTTCGCCGATCTTTTGATGTCCGGCAAAGGCATCGGCGGCGCGAATTCCTTCGCGCCGCAATCCTTCGGCGCGTTCCTTCAATCTTTCGCCGTTGTTGGCAAGCTGCCGCACAATTTCCGTCAAACGCTCAAACGCCGCCGTGTGCTGCAAAACTTCGGCGCGTTCGGTTTCGAGTTTCGTCTCGATTGCGTTTAATTCCTGTAACTTTGCCTGATAATTAGTTTCAGCTTCCCTTAATTCGAGTGCGGATTTTTCCGCTTCGCCGCGTTCTTTCAGCTCTTCTTTTTCCAGCCGCTCGATTTCCGCTTCGACCAGTTTTAGACGCTCTTCGGTCGCTTTGATTTCGCCTCTCAAAGCGGCGACGCGCTGATTCAAATTGTCAATCTGCTCGCTTTTGTATTGCTTCTCACGCCTATTCCGATCTCTTTCGAGCGCGTTTTCCGAATGTTTGGCGCGGAGTTCCGACAAACATTCTTCCGCCGTCCGAGCCTTTTTGGTGGCTTCACGAAAAGCGTCGTCTTTTTCAGCGACTTGCCAAAAAACTCCGCGCTCGATTTTCTCGGCTTCCTTAAATCTTCCTTCTAATTCTTCGACTGATTCAGACAAGAAGTTGCCTTCGGCGGCGAAAGTTTGTCTGAGAATCTGCCGGAATTCTTCGCGCAGAACTTTGTAGCGGCGCGTTTTCGCGGCTTGGCGGCGCAGCGCGTTGGCTTGTTTTTCGATTTCCGAAACAATGT
>JAJAZE010000379.1 GCA_026785925.1 Pyrinomonadaceae bacterium | reverse complement strand
CGCCGAGGATATTGCCGGTCGTGTCGCCGGTAAACGCGTTACTCGGGTTGACGAGCAGATTGTAGCCCTGCGAATTCAGCTCGGTGGAGCCGCCACTAGCGGTGAGACCGTTGATGATGGAATTCCGGGCTCTGATCACGGAAGGGAACCCATTATTAAAAGTGGTACGTCTCAGAATGTTGTCTGTAACGGTAGAGTTGATCAGATTCAGTTCCCCGCCCGGAAAAGGCTCGCCCTGTTCGGCGATCAGCATGAGAATTGCGGTTTCGTATCCCGGAGGGCAGACGCGGTTAGGAGAGAAAAAACAATTTTCATTCGTAAAACCCTGATCTTCATTGCCCGCGATAGTGGAGTTGGTAATCGTCACGCTTCCGTTTCGGTTGGAGATTGCGCTGCCCCAGATTGTTGTATAGCTCTCAAACCCAATTAGGATGGTTTCTCCCGTGGCGATATTGCCGGTGATGCTTGAATTGGTGATGGTCACGCTGCTCCCGCTGACACCGTTGTAAATTCCGCCGCCCGTCCCGGCAGAGTTGTGAAGAATGGTTGAATTCGTGATTGCCGCAGTGCCGCTGTTATAGATTGCACCGCCGGCTCCAGCGTGATTGTCGCTGAGAACCGAGTTGACGACGGTCAGGTTTCCGCTGCTACCAATTCCGCTGCCCTTGTTACTGCGGACCACGCAATCGGCGACGGTCAGGGTTCCCGCGTTAGAAATTCCGCCGTTGGTTCCGTCCTCGATAGTCAAACCGGAAATAATCGCCGTCACGCCGTTGTTCACCTGAAAAATGCGGTCAGATGCTCCGTTGCGGACGGTCAGCCGGTTCGCGCCCGGTCCCGCAATCGTCAGATTCTTGTCAATCACGATTTGCCCGGTCGTCAGCGAAACCTCCGGCGGCATTGAAGCGTTGAAGGTGATCGTGCTGTCCGCGCAGGCATCAATCACCGCCTGCCGCAGCGAACCCGCGCCGGAATTGAGAACGTTGACGACGACCGGATTCGTCGTGCAAACCGCAGCGGCATTCTCGGATGACCCAAAGGAAAAAAGATTTTCCCACGACCACGATTCCGCCCGCGCCGTTTGATTGAAGGTAGCTAATAAACCGATGACGAGTGCGAACGTCGCCGCGTAAAATTTTAGTCTGAACATAATTTTTCTCCTCTGATAATTTATTTTCAATGTCATTGTTTTCTCTGCCGAGCGGCTTCAAACCGTTAGAATCTTCGAGATGGAAAGCAAATCTTCCTTGACGACATATTGACAAGCACCGGCTTCAAAAGCCGCGTTGCGAAGTTCCTCTTCCTGATAATCGGTGACCATCATGACGCGCGCTTTCGGATAGGCGGCAATGATTTGACGGGTCGCCGAAATGCCGTCAACGTCTTTCATATTGATGTCCATCAAAACCCAATCGGGAAGATGTGTCTGGTAAAGCGCGAAGGCTTCGCTGCCGTCAGCACATTCATAAATTTCCTCAACCGAAGCGGGAAGATAGTCGCGCACCAGAGCGCGGATTTTTTCGTTGTCGTCAACAATTAAAACTGTCATTTGTTCCATATAAAAAGTCGGGTTGCTTTGACTATTTGCAGAATATGTTGAAAAAGCAGACGCGAAAATACGCAGTTCCACGTATTTTGCCTACGCGGAACTACGTATTTTGATTTTGGATTTTAGATTTTGGATTTTGGATTGGTCGGTTGATTTACTTTTTGACCTGAAATCCAGAATCACTAAGAAGCTGTTTGAAAACTGGAAAAGATAAAAAATTAGACGCTGATTTGCGCCGATTCGACGGATGAGCGCGGATTTTTTTTAATATATCCGCGTGAATCTGTGTAATCCGCGTTTGTCCGCGTCTAATTTCTCACTTTCCAAACAGCTTCTAAAGCAATTCCGATTTGTGTTGGAGGGCGAATTTGAAAAGCGAATGGCTGCCTTGCAGATTGAGTTTCTGGCAAATATTCTGGCGGTGTTTTTCGACGGTTCGCAGGCTGATAAAAATCTCTTCGCCGATTTCTTTACTTGTCATATTTTCGGCAATCAGCTTTAAAATGCGGCGTTCGGTCGGTGTTAAATCGTTGACCGTCGGCTGGCGTTCGGTTAAGCCGACGGCGCGGCGACTCCGGTTGATGAGAAATTTTGTCAGTGCGTGGCTCGCGTAATGTTCGCTCGCGGCAACGGCTTTGACGCATTCGATAATATCAATCAACGCGCTGTCTTTGAGAACAAAACCTTTGGCGCCGAGGTCAATCGCTTCATTAGACATTATTGGAAATAAGCAAAATGAATTAAACTGTGTAAATGATAGAATATAGTCAGTTAAAAGAAAAGCCGAGAGAATTTTTAGCAGTTACCAGCTTAACTGATGAAGAGTTTCAAGTTTTATTACCAACCTTT
>JAJAZE010000378.1 GCA_026785925.1 Pyrinomonadaceae bacterium | reverse complement strand
CTTCGGCTAAAACGTGCGGAGCAAGTCCAAACAAAGACTTGATTCGGTTTTCAGGAAACATTTTCAGGTTATCAAACTTCATAACCCGAATAAATTTTCAATGAACCTGATTTTCTACAAAACTTTATCGGAACATCTAATCTTTTTCAGTCGGATTTTCAAGGTCTTCAAACTTCACCAATTTATCAAGACGAACCAAAGCTACTGCCAAACCATAACGCGAATATGGATGAGCCAAGTTGTAAAGCGGATTTTGCTTTAGCTCTTGCTCAAGACTTCTTTGATTTTCAGGGAAAAGTGTTAATTCGTTCATTATAATTCCTCGTAAGTAACATCAATCCATCCATCGTTTGAGCCTAAATAAACTGGCGCAATCGGGTTTTCCAATGTTTCAATTAAAAGTTTGGAAATCTTTGCAGATGTTTCCAAAACGTATTTGTAAGAACCTTTTGGAACAAAATATCCGCGTTGCGTCGGGCTGATGTAGTATTGCGGAAAGAATCCGATTAGTTCTTTTTCATTCAAAGTTAATTCTTCCCGTTTAATTCCGTTGAGCGTTGGAATTGCTCGGTAATCGTGGTTTCGACTTCCGTTAATGTGCCTCTGGTCAGTATGTTTTGCGTGTTTTGACCAATAATCGTCGTAATGAATCATATCAGGCAAACAACGAGTTGAAACGCGAATATGAAACTGTAAAAAACTTGAAAAACCGACATCAGAAGTTTGAATTTCAAGTTTATGTTTTTGCGAAACTTTCTTAATCAATTTGTCGCGGTCTTTGTCATTTTTGCTCGTTAAGTGAAAACCAAAAGCGTTTTCAATCATTCCATAAAGCATTTCATCGGTTGGCTCAGGCTGACAACGATAATACTTTCCGGGCATACTTGAAACCATCGAAAGTGGTGCAAGTGCTTCAATTACAAGTTTCCCGCGCACTGAAAAATCAGGCGGCTCAAGTAAAAAATCTAAATTTAGTTTCATAATTTTTACCTTAAAATTAGTGCAAACTTCCAAAACAACTTCCCGTGCCGTTGCCGATGCCGACATTCCAGGCGAATTGAATCGCTTTGTTTGTGCCTTCGATGATTATGGGGCAGACGCTGGTTTTGTGGTCAATGTTTTTGATGCAGACGAGTTTTATTTTCGGGTTGGCAAATTCCCGGTCGAAGGCGACTTTGACTTGTTTGTCCGCGTCGGTAAAGCGCGTTTCGGTTGATTCTTTGTTTGCCGCGTCCATTTTGTGAATTAAGGTGGCGGTCATTAAAGCATCGGCTTCGGGTTCCGTCCAGAGATAATGGTGCGGCGGTTTGCCGTTGGGCGGTTGTTTGCCTTTGATGAAAACCGGACTGGCGACTTTGAATTTATATTTCGTGCCGAAGTCGGGCGTGGTCTGCTGTTCGATACGCTCGACGCGCATTCCGCAGAACATTTCCGGGTCGCTAAGTGCGCCGTGAACAAGTTTTTCGGCGTGTTCGCCTTCATAAAAGCTGACGAACCATTTCGCGCCATTCGGGAATTCCAATTTGTCGCGGACACGGCGGCTGCCATCGAGCCAAGCGAGTGAATACAGGCTGATTTTGTCGTGCAAATCGTTGTCGGCGAGCCATTTGTGAAACACGCCCGTCAGCCAATGCTGGTAGGCGAATGATACGGGAGCGGTGTTCTTCGATAGCGTCAGGTGTAATCTCATCGTTCAAACCCAATTTCTACAGACTCGTCTTTAGTGAATGTATTCAATCTTACACAACCATAATGGACAGGTTTGCACCGAATCGGAAAAATTATCACGAAAAGTTTTCCAATCCGTCTTCGATGGCTTTTTTGACTTCCGCTTTCAGTTCAGCGGGCGCGACGACTTCGATGTGCGGCAGATGGCTGAGGATAAATCTGACCAGCCCGCGTCCGGCGGCGACGCGCATCTCAATCGTTAAGGTTTCAGGGGACGCGCCGCGCTTTTGTTTGCTTTCGATGATTTTCTGCGACGGGTGAAACTGCCGTTCTTTGAAGATTCGCGCCGTGATGCCGGAGGCTTTTAAGCGAACCGCGACGGGCGTGCCGTGAATGCCGTTAAAACAATTTTCGTTTAAGAAATCGGTCAAATCGAAATCGGCGGGGCGCACAAACGTCTCCCCGGTCTCTTTGAGGTGGGTGATGCGGTCAATCGAGAAAACACTCAAACGCCTTTTTCGCTCGTCGAAGGCGGCGAGTTTGAGAGTTGCCCCGTCCGGGTCGAAATAGACGGCATACGGGGCGACGGGGCGCGATTCAAGTTGGTCGCTGTTTAAGCCGTGATAGCGAATTTCGACTTTGCGGCGGCGCAGGGCGTAGGAGGCGAGCCGGTCAATCGTCGCCGAATGCGCGGAGAAGTCTTTCGACGGAATCGCCGCCGAACCGTACACCTTCGAGAGCGCGTCCATCTTCGCCTGCACCGAGCGCGGCAGCGAACGACGAATTTTATCGAGCAGCGATTCGGCGCGAGCGGCGTAGAACGAACCGGCGGCGGTAATGCCGATGCCGGCGACCGCTTCCTGAGCGAGCAGGAGGACGGCGAGCTCTTCGATTTCGATGTTCGGAAAGTCGAATTTGAAATCGTCGGCGAAACGATAATGAACTTCCCTGCCGACGCGCCGGTCTTCAATCGGATATTCGAGCGACAGCACATCGAGGTCGCGGCGGATGGTTTTGGCGTTCACGCCGAACTCGCGGGCGAGTTCCACTTGCGAATGCGGACGGCGCACCAGTTTGAAAAGAATATGAATCAGCCGTTCGGCGAGAGCTTGACGATAACTCATAGGGAAAAAGGGGGAAAAATTGAAGCGTGAATTCCCGATTAAAAACCGTTCGTAAAGTTTATAGCACGGGTTCGGAGTATTTGACAAACACTTTAAATCGCCGACTTTCCTTACAACAATTTTTTTGTTTATTGTCCGTTACCATTCATTTTTATAAAAAAAACTCGCAACAATTTGATTGCTTTGCTCTCTGCACGATTTCGGCTGTCAAGTGGTTTGTCGCTCTTCTAATACCATTTACCGTTAGAAAGTATGCAATAATAGGATAATGAATAAAGCGTTACCAAAAATCAAAGAAACATCAGAAGAACTAAGAGAAATGCTCAAAAACGAGCCTCAAAGCAAACGACAAAATAGACTTCAAGCCTTATATTTGATAGCTGCTAAACAAGCCAAGTCAAGAGGAAAGATCGCCGAGATATTGGGAAAAAATCGTAATACTATCTCAGATTGGATGAGTTTGTATGAAGCGGGAGGAGTGGAAAAGTTGTTGGAAATTTACAAACCAAGCGGAGCGAATCCAAAAATCGGGAAGACTGTAATCGAAGAAATCAAAGCCGGTTTGGGAAGCGAAAAAGGATTTAGAACCTACAAAGAAATTCATCAAATGGTGGTCAAAAAACATCAAATAGACATTAGACATTATTGGAAATAAGCAAAATGAATTAAACTGTGTAAATGATAGAATATAGTCAGTTAAAAGAAAAGCCGAGAGAATTTTTAGCAGTTACCAGCTTAACTGATGAAGAGTTTCAAGTTTTATTACCAACCTTT